>JAIDME010000187.1 GCA_029050705.1 Acetatifactor sp. | reverse complement strand
AAATTATATAATAAAATATAATAAAAAACTGTTCAAAACAGGCTGTTTCAGCCCGCCTGATAAAGATCACCCCACAAAGAGCAATTTGGTGATAAAGTTCCGAATTTTCTTAAAATACAAGGAGGTTCCTTATCATGAATCATAAAAACAGATTGGCATCTTTATGCCTGGCCGCTGTGCTCCTGCTTTCAGGAATTATTTCTTTTGCAGCTGAAGCGGCACCTGCCCCTTCCTACACCGGGAAGGAGATGGATGTTCTTTTTCTCCATGACACCCATTCCCATCTGGAAAGCTTTGTCACGATACAGAACGGCGATACTGCCACTGTAGGCGGCTTCCCGCAGATTAAAACCCTGATCAATGAAGCTAAATCGAATAACCCGGATGCTCTGGTGGTTGACGCAGGCGACTTTTCCATGGGCACTCTCGTACAAACCATCTTTGCAAGCGAGTCTGCGGAACTCCGTATGCTGGGAGAACTGGAATGTGAAGTCACCACCCTGGGCAACCATGAATTTGACTACCGCTCTCAGGGGCTTGCCAGCAGTCTGTATGCGGCAGCAGAGAGCGGCGATCCCGTCCCTGCCATGGTTCTCTGCAACATTGACTGGGCAGCCATGGAAGCAGAGGGACTTACTGAGGAACAAAAAATTCTTAAAAGTGCTTTTGACGCATACGGCATGACCGACTATACCGTGATCACAAAGGGAGATGTAAAAATTGCGGTGCTTGGTATTTTCGGAGAGGATTCCCTGTCCTGCGCCCCCACCTGCGTTTTGAAATTCAGGGATGCCTCCGAAGCGGCCGCGGAGACGGTGGCTGCCATCAAGGCAAACGAAGATGTAGATATGATCCTCTGTGTATCCCACAGTGGTACGAACCCTGATGAGCGAAAATCCGAGGATGAGATACTGGCAAAGAATGTTCCCGAAATTGACCTTATTATCAGCGGACACACCCATACAACTTTGGAGCAGCCCATCAAGCACGGAGATACCTATATAGTGTCCTGCGGGGAATACGGCAAAAACCTGGGTACTCTCTCCATGCGCCAGCGGGCGGACGGACGCTGGGAGATGGATTCCTATGCACTTATACCCATCACTCCCGCCATTGCCCCAGATGCCCCTACTCAGGAGCGCATAGATGATTTCCTGGAATCCGTGGATATTGATTACCTCTCTCGGTTCGGATACACAAGCAGTCAGGTTCTTGCCCAAAACGATATTGTGTTTGCCACCTCCGATGACCTCCATGTCATCCATACCGAGCACAATCTGGGCAATCTGCTGTCCGATGCCTTAATGTATGCTGTTTTAAATGAAGATACCGGCGACAGCAATCCGGTGGCTGTGACTATCGTTCCTTCCGGCTGTGTTCGGGATACCTTTACCAGGGGTGACATAACCGTTGCGGATGTCTTCAATGCCTATTCCCTGGGGATAGGCCTGGACGGTGTTCCGGGCTATCCCTTAATCAGCATCTACCTGACCGGGGCAGAACTGAAAACAGGGGCGGAAATTGATGCTTCCCTGACGGATATTATGCCTGCCGCAAGAATGTATATGACAGGAGTTGAATTTTCCTATAACCCCCACCGTCTGATCCTCAACAAGGTCACGGATGTCTGCCTGACGGATGATGCAGGCAACCGCGTGGAGATAGAGGATGGTAAGCTCTACCGCGTGGTCTGCGACTTGTACAGCGGACAGATGCTGGGAGCTGTGAACAGCATTTCCATGGGCATACTGTCCGTTCAGCCAAAATTTGCGGACGGCACTCCCATTGAAAATATCGAGGATGCCATCATTACCACCGGCCAGGGAGAAGAACTCAAAGCCTGGGTCGCTATCGCGGACTATATTGACAGTTTTGAGGATACTGACGGAGACGGCATATCCAATGTACCTTCCTATTATAGTGAACTTCACGGCCGCAAAGTGGTAGAAGACAGCCGTAACATCATAGACCTGATAAAGAACCCCAACAAATACGCGGTAATCATAGTGCTGGTTGTCATCATCGCGCTGACAATCCTCATCCTGCTGATGGCAGGGATCATTAAGCTGATCCGAAAAATCTGCCGCAAAAAAGCAAAGACCTCTCGTCAGGAAGCTTAATGCAAAAAATAACGGCCGAATATCTGTGTCCCATATAGCAGCACAAGCATTACAAGCACACAAATTCCGCATGATACCAACAGCGTTTTGTCAGACAAGATCAGCGTAGTAGGGTCTGCTTCTGAACGTCCCGAAAACACCAGCAGCAGATACCTTATTACTATAAACAGAACAATCGGCACTGTATAAACCAGATTCGATTCCTGCGATATAGACCATAAAGAATAGAACACCATAGTCAATCCCGCACACATGAAAACTATCCCGTTAAGAAAATTCATCTCATATATTTCCAAAACATCCCGGGTTCCTCCTGCTCCGTAATTGTGCAGCTCTCCCCTGCGTTTTCCGAACGCCATAAATAATGATAACGATACCACCGTCAAAAACATCCAATCGGAAACACCATCCCTGACTATGGTTCCTCCCACCATCACACGTAATACAAAACCTGCTGCAATACAAAAGCAGTCAATAACTACCTTGGTCTTCAGCCATTTTGAATACAAAATGTTTATAATAACATAGACCAGTATCAATAAAAAAGAAAACCGGTTAACCGAAAGCGCCAGCCCGAATCCTGCTATCGTCAAACATATCAATAATATCCATGCACAGGGAAACGAGATTTGTCCCGACGCAATCGGCCGATTCTTCTTCACTTCATGTTTTCGGTCACTTTCGACATCACTGATATCATTCAGTACATATATTGCCGAAGATATCAGGCAAAAGGAAAGGGTCAGAATGACAACCTGAATGAACCTGTTCCATTCGAATAATTCCAACGAAAATATAATTGGGAAAAAAACAAAAAGATTTTTTAGCCAACTTTTTATTCTCATTTGCTTTAGATAGATTCTGACCGATAAACCCTTCTTCATACGCTTCTCCCGGGAATGTTATTCTTCCTTTATCATGCCCCATTCACGGCAGCAACTGATAGACTCGGATCTCATAGCCGACTGCCGCTCCACCCATATATCTGTAGACGCTTCTTGCCGCATACCAAATGTTTTGCAGTTCCAGGAAATGACAGCTTGGCGTTTCCACCGTATATAGACAAATCAAATCATAACGCTCGTCCAATCGTTCGTAAAATTTTGCAATCCACCCATATACTTCGGGGTCAGCCTCCAGATAAAGATCGCGCTGTGCAGACGATGTCACAATAAACTTCGGACCATTACCATATTTGAACTTCGCAGGATCTGCTTCTTCAAAGTTTGAAAACGCCCCATAGTATCCGCCCGGATCCAAAGGCGTGTTGCAGTCATATACGGTATTATCAGCTGTTACACCCATTTCTGCAAATGGATCCTGAAGAACAATGCGGCTGTCCGGCGCCAGAAAACTTCCGCAAACCGCTATGGATCCGGCCAGCAGACTGCATGCCGGCAACAAAAAGAATATGGGATATGCAATCCGAAAAGCGAGGGGATGGATTTTCAAAAGTCCCTGTAAATCCTCTACAATATAAATAACTCCTACAGCCCCAAACAAAAGTCCTGCCGCATAAATTGGCAATGTATAACGTTCAAAATGGAGAGTTATTGTAGAAATAGGCACTATATATGCCAGTAAACCCAACAGAATAATCGTCGGCTTCACGTTCTTCCGAAATGATTTCACAATCCCGTAAATACTGCTCACTGTCAGCAACAAACCAAAGTGTACTCCCGTAGTCTTAAAATAATAAAGCAGCTTTCCTCCAAAGTTAAGACCGTCTGCTCCTATATGATATGGTTGATACTGTCCTGCTATTGCCTCTAAAACATTTCTGAAATCAATCAGTAATACAGGGGAAACAGCCAGAATTCCAAGCACGAGAAAGAGGATTGCCAGACATCCGCCCTTTACGATCAGGACAGGTTTTTTTATGTGTGTTGCACATACGGCAACAGCGATGATCGCGCAACCATAAGCACCCGGATACTTTTCACAGGTGGCCAGCGCCGTAAAGAAAGACATCCAAAACAGCCACGATACAGACGGCTTTCTTTGATAGCACAGCGCCGCCCATAACACACCCATCAGGAAAAACAGGAGCGGTATATCCGGTGTGATATAATGAGAATGTTCAATGAATGACGGGAATACCGCAAAGAGCAGGGCTGCAGACAAAGCCTGCTTCCTGCCCCAAAAAAGGCCGATAAAGAAAGCCAAAATAACCGTACCCACACCAAAAAGGGCAGTCAGGACACGGGATGCCGTGGTAAACAGGGCGAAGTGCTCGTTATAATTAAGGGCAAAATCGTTTTGTCCCTGTGGTGCAAAATACAGTTCCTGTATCCCTATATATAAAAGGGTATTCATTTTAATTGAAACATGGTTCGGCCTATAGTAGTCATGCACCTCAAAGTCACGATTCAGGGCACATTGATAAGCCGATCCAAAAATAATCCCCTCGTCCGGATGCAGATTACGATGCGGCATTCCCCATCCTGCGCCCACAATACGCAGAATCACAGCTGCGGCAAATATAAGGGCCAGCATCCCAAAATACCAGCGGTCAGATTTTTCTTTCAACGCTGTAAGTTTCATTTTTATACCTCCTGTATATCGCAGGCCTCACCTGCGATACTGTTTGATATGGACCCTTAGGTTATTTATCCGAATTTCGCGTTGCAATAATCAAAAAATGTGGATACCACAACTTCGGAATGTCATAATGTTTAATATCATAACCTTTTCTTTCCAGTAACATTTCAATTTGCCGGGGGTTCACATTATGAACAACCTCATGGTTGATAAGAAAATCATGCAGCTTATTCATCATATTCCCAACTTTTTTTCTGCAATCTATATCCTTGACCACTATATATTTGTATTCCGTGTACTCTATACTCTCAAGCACTTTTCTGCGCATAGAATCATCCAAATGGTGCATTACATCACACATCCACAGCATATCCGGTTTTTGATTATCTTCTATACATAAGCCGTAATCATTGTACAATATAATGTCCTGATGTCCTGATGATTGCCCACTCTTGTAATATGTATCCACCGCAAGACAGCGAACTCCATATTGTGATACAAACCATTCTGACCAATATAATGTTCCGGCACCCAGATCCACAATATTCTCAGATAGTTCCGGGATCGAATGTATTACAAGTTCCTTAATTGTTTCCGTTGGAAGCACCAGTTTTCTCCCGATACGCCGAAATGCAGCAAATGCATCAGAAAACATTTAAACCCTCCTCAGCGCGCTTCGGCGCTCTTTCCCATCAATATTAACGACTCCGAATTTCCGCAAATTCCTATAAGTGCAAGCGGCAGCAATAAATAAAAAGGCCACGAATAACGAAATGATGACATCGGCGAAAGTATCATGATACCATATTGCGCGATCAGCGGCAAAAAAAGAGGCAAAACTTTTGTAAAAAATCCCCGCTTTTTCCACGCCAGTGCCAGCGCATAGAGCAAAAACCAAAGCGTAAATCCGGGTACAAAAAACAATCTCAAAACAGGAGTTTTCCGCCAAAAATCAGAACGACAGACACTCTCATAATACTTTTTCAAAATCTGTGAATTCCATATGCTTTTACGTTCCAAAGGTTCCGCAAACACCTCCGGAGGATAATTTTCATACTCAACGCATGAGTAACTATAATAACCGGGATACCAAAACCCCAGAGTGTTAGATAGAAAAGCCACTGCATATTCTTTTGAAAACTGTCCTCCGATCTGCAGATAGAATTTCCAAAAAGCAATCGGGTCGTTGTTATAATGATCCGAATAAAAACAACTTTTGGCGGGATCCGCGATGAAAGGGGAATAGCGCTCGGGCGGCGATTCCATCCATTCCAGACTGTCAATATAATACCGCATCCGTTCCGTTTGTTCGCTTGTCAGTTCATCCGCTTTCCTGACGGCAATGCGCTGTAACTGCTGTATGGGTATGCTCAACGCCTCCCGTACTTCACCCTGTGCTATATCAAACGCTGCAAAAACAGGTCCGGTATAAATTTTGAACATAAAGACCGGTATCAAAATTGCCACTGTGAGGGCAATATACGCTTTTGCCTTCTTTATTTGAGGAATCCTCAATATAAACAAAACTGCAAAGCAAAATATATAGATGTGAATGCCATTATTCCTGAAAGCGCACATTAAGAAGCTGATAACCGGCAAAATAAATAAATTTTGCTTTCGCAGGGAATATTCTGACGGATTAGTTGCAATTTCCGTAAAATGACAGGCAAACAATACAAGAAACGCAGCATGCAGGCTGTCCTTAATCATCGTTACGGACAGGCATGCGTTCATAAACCAAAGTGCCGAGAGCAGCGCGGTAAGCATGACTAACAGAATCGGAACTTTCTTTTTCCTCAGCAAAAAGACTAAACGAGCAAGGGCGTAACTCAAAATCACCATTTGCAAAAGCGACAGTAAGCCGATTCCGGACTCATAACCGGAAAAAAGGGCATCTCCTAATCTCATAAAAAATCGTATGAGCCATGTGTGTAAGACGGGATGATGATTATTCGTGATCTCGCCGAGAGCGCTGCCGACCTGCGATATCATATCGTAAGACAAAACGCCCGGGTATAAGATGAGATAAGCAGGTATCCATGACACAAAAATGAAAGCCCAAACAAACAAAAAAAGCCTGCGGGTCCCAACTTTGTCAAAATATCTGTTAAGGTTTTGGGAAATGCGTCCGTTTCCTGTGCATAAATGCAGCCGCGGTATAACGGAAAAAATGATAAAATTAACTACAGAACATACTATGAAACACAATACAAAAGGAAGAATCTGCGACCGATCAAATTTTATATCCTGTGCGGCTATCATAGGTCCTGCAACAGTATATACAATACTATATAAAAACGCAAGAAAAATAGCCAAGAACAGGTTTATCAATTTCGTTCCTCCAATTTCAACTCAGTTAAGTATCTTTTTTTAATAAGTATGCGTAAAAGTTATTGTACTATTATACCATGAAC
>JAIDME010000186.1 GCA_029050705.1 Acetatifactor sp. | reverse complement strand
CATAAAGCGCAAATATCTCACCGTGTTCAGGAAGCGTATTATCGCGGTATGCGCCATACCCCACAAAGCCAATGACGTTATCCCCATCTTTGGCAACAATTATATTATCGGGCCATCGGTGCGCTATCTCCGTACACTTTTCAAGCGTAATGCCATCCATATAGTTTTTATCAACCAGATCGGTATATGTTTCATGCCAGGACTTATAATGTACATATCCTTTTCCGTTAGTCTCAACTTCGCTTTCCATTATTTTAAATGTATATCCGCTCATTTTATGCCTCCTTTGCAATAGACAAAGCTTTCTGCCCTAAGTATAGCATGGACATAATATATTGCCAAGGCAGTACCTTGATGTTTTCGGCAGCTTATGTTACAAAAGTGGCAACATATGTTTAAAAGATTGATATGAAGGATATATGAGGTATAATGATTCTGCTGACGCAGAATTCAAGCCGGGAACGGAAAGGGCGGTAGAGTTTTGAAGATAGAGATTCATGTGGATGAAAATGCATCCGATTTGGAGATTTCAGTTACCTGCAGGCAATTGACCCCTGATGTAGAAAAAATATTGGCCGCCCTGCGGATGATGAATCATCAGCTGACGGCAAAAAAGAATGATGAAATCTTCCTGCTGGACATTGCTCAGATCATCTATATAGAGAGTGTGGACAGGAGATGCTTTATCTACACATCTGATGAAGTATACGAATCGGAATTTCGATTATACGAATTAGAACAGCAGCTTGAGGAGTATGGTTTCTTCCGGGTGAGCAAATCTTTTCTTATCCACCTGCAGAGTATTCAGTCCCTGAAGGCCGACATTAACAGAAGGATTCGTGTCACCATGTCAAATGGGGAACAGATTGTTGCGTCAAGGCAGTATGCGGATGAATTGAAAAAGAGGCTGGGGGTGAAATAAATGGAGGAAAAGAAAACAATTTTTGATTATCTGGCACAGATATTGGTTGTATTCGGATTCGGAATGCTGATGCTGAATATTTTCTGTCTTGCTTTCGGTAATTCCGCAAGGGATTTCTCCGCCATGTTTGAGCTGGGGAATCAGGGGATTCCTGTGGCAATTGCCTTTCAGTTTTTATGTGTATCTGTTTTGATCGTAGGCGCCAGATTTATATTTTTTACCGATGTATTTATTAAAAAAATGCCTGTATGGTTAAGAACTGTCTGCATGCTGACAACAGCTGTGGTGATCATTGCAGCATTTGTGATTGTATTTCATTGGTTTCCTGCAAACATGTGGCAGCCCTGGGCAATGTTCTTTATATGCTTCGGAATTTCCTTTCTCGGAAGTTATCTTGTTACGGCAATAAAGGAAAAGACCGAAAACAGACGAATGGAAGAGGCGCTGCAGAGACTGAAAAAGAAAGAAAAGGAGGAGAAAACAAAATGAAAAACGCAGTGACTGCCAGAGATATTTCTCACAGCTTTGGCACAAACCGGGTACTGAATCATATTACGTTTGAGATACCATCGGGAGAAATCTTCGGCCTGTTAGGCCCCTCAGGAGCGGGAAAAACCACGCTGATAAAGCTTCTCACGGGACAGCTTAAGCAGGATTCCGGATATGCGGAGCTTCTCGGAAAAGATACGAAAGAGCTGAGCGCTTCGGATCATGGGCAGATTGGAATCATGATGGACAGCCTTGGGTTGTATGACCGATTATCCGTATATAACAACCTGGCGTTTTATGCGGATATTTATCGTGTTTCCCATAATAAAATAGCGGATATACTGAAGAGCATCGGCCTTTATGAAGCCAGAAATACTGCGGTTTCAAAGCTTTCAAAGGGCATGAAAAACAGGCTGTCTCTTGCACGGGCACTGATGAACGATGCCAAAATACTTTTTCTGGATGAGCCTACCTCCGGGCTGGACCCGGTCACTACAAGAGAAATACATGCCATTCTGAGAGAGCAAAAGGAAAAGGGCAAGACTATTTTCCTCACAACACACAATATGTTTGAGGCGGAAAGCCTTTGTGACCATATAGCTCTGCTAAGTGAAGGCAGTATTGTGGAATACGGGACACCCGCAGATATCTGCAGAAAATACAATCATCTGAATATGCTTCAGGTGACCTTAAAAGGCGGTGAGATCATTTCGTTGGAAAACAGCAGCGCTTCCGCCCTTCAGATGAAGGAATATTTAGAGCGGAACGCAGTTGAAGCTATACACTCCACGGAGCCGACACTGGAAACAGTTTTTATTGAACTGACGGGAAAGGGGCTGGATTGACATGCACAATATTATCGCGATCTTTAAAAAGCAGCTGAAGGATACATTGAAGAACAAAACTGTCCTCATTCAGTTTGTTATGTTCCCTGTTCTTACTCTGATCATGAACAATACGATCAAAATAGACGGAATGCCGGAGAACTTTTTTGTAAATCTGTTTGCCACCATGTACATAGGAATGGCTCCTCTGACAAGCATAGCGGCTATCGTAGCGGAAGAAAAAGAGCAAAACACTCTTCGCGTGTTGCTGATGTCAAACGTAAAGCCCCGGGAATATCTGCTGGGAGTCGGCAGCTACATCTGGCTTGCGTGTATGCTCGGTGCACTTGTAATCTGTGCCGCAGGCAGTTACACACTTCATGAAAGCATTATCTTCATGATCATCATGGCCACAGGAATTTCAGTCTCATTGCTGATAGGTCTTGCAATAGGTGCCTGGAGTAAAACACAAATGATGGCCACCTCCATATCAATACCTGTTATGATGATCTTTTCGTTTCTGCCCATGCTGTCAATGTTTCATACAGGTATTGCAAAAATAGCAAAATACACTTATTCGGAACAGATCAGCATGATGCTGAATCAGGTAAACTCCCTGCAGCTCGAGGTAAATAATGTGGGTATCCTTATAGCAAATATATTCCTTTTTACAGCACTGTTTTCCTTTGCATATAAAAAGTGCGGGCTTGAATAAAGCCCGCAGGAACTCTGTCGCTGCTTTCGCCGATATCCTCACGCAACCTTCCTTGCATTGCGTTTTAGGCTGATGAGCAGCAGAATGCCTGACAGCGCCCCTGTAAACAGGTAAGCCTGCAGCATCGGCATAAAGTTATATCCCTTCCCCAGCCAGATGTCCGCAAAATCCTTCTGGATATACATAGTAGGGAGCAGCCTGGCAACTGCCTGTACCGCTGACGGCAGCATTTCGTAGCTGATACCCATCATGCCGCTTACTATCATGATGCCGAAATAGAGCATCATAACGATACTATAGACAACACCGAATTTCTTAAAAAACAAGGCAATGGCATGAGCCAGCGAAAAAGAAATAATTCCCAGCACTACGATACATACGATATACCAAATCAATCCCGACGCCGTGGGTGCTTTAATATCCAGCACAAAAATCCCCACCGCGAAGTAAATCACAAAGGAGCAGACCAAAAAGGCCAGTTCGGAAATAATCCTGTTGATGATCGTCATGCCCGCATCTATGCCGAACAGTTCCAGCCTCTGGGGAATGCCCTTTTCCAACTCCTGGGAATAAGTCGCCGCGTATCCTATAAAAATAATTGCCAGAGGAATCATTGCACCGGTTCCCAGGAAAATTGATGTTACCGCTGTAGATAAGATTTCTGCATTCGGTATTTGTGATGCCAGCACTCTTCCCAGGATAACCGCCAAAAGCACCGGCATTCCTATACCGAAGATGTGCACATAAGGATTCCCCGTGACATTGCGGAATTCGAACAGCAACAGGGATGATGAAAATTTTTTTCTCTGTACCTGATCATTCATGACTGTATTCCTCCCCGTAATAAGTTTTTTTTGCATTGCTGTACATTATTTCAATGTCATTGTTGCTGCGCCTGAAATTAATATTGTTGTCAAGAAGCCGCTTTGTAACCGCAAGCTCCTCCGCCTCATCCTTTACTGACACTGCTGTCAGGTGAGCAGGAGACGCCAGCTTTTTATAATCCTTTACAAGAGCCTGATTCTGTGGTGAAGCATCAAAAACAATTACCGCCCGGCCGCAGTACTTTCGGAACAACCGGTCCTTATCCCCGTAGTCAATGACTTTTCCCTTGTCAAGGATCAATATTTTGTTGGTCATCTGCTCCAGTTCTTCATAATAATGAGATACAATGCAGATACTGGATGTTTTTCCCGCATACCAGTTTACCAGCTTTTCCATAAGCTTCTGCCTGGTCTCAAAGTCAAGTCCTGATGTCACCTCGTCATAAAAGGTAAGAGGCGCATCCTGCATCATCACCATGATGATCGTGAAACGCTGTTTCTGACCTCCCGACAGCTTACTGTACTTCTTGCGCAGACAGTCCTCAAATTCAAAATAGCTTATCAGTTCTCTCAGCTTCGGATTCTTTGACACCTTCGTGTCCAGGATGGCTTCCATAACATATCTGCAGGGCATGGCATCTGTGTACTCGTTGAACTGCATGTGGGTTGCCATCCGATTAGGCGCCAGGTCTGTCCTGATAGTTCCCTGATAATTCACAAGCCCCAGAATACTCTTAATCAATGTGCTTTTCCCCGCACCATTGGAACCGATAATGCCCACTCTGTCACCCTCGCAGATGGTCAGCGGTTTCGTTATCTGCAGTGCCACATCTGCGCCGTATTTTACCGTTAGATTTTCGATTGTCAGTTGCATCGCAGCATCCTCCCTTTCATTTCACAACTACCCAGAGACGATTTTTCAATTGGCTCTGAATAATTTCTTTAATCAGGATATCAGGCTCACATGAATTTTGAATGAAGATGAAATGAAGGTTTTGTTTGAATCATCGCCCGTACACTGTTTCTCCGGTTTTCAATGTGCAATACAAAGTCCATCTGCTTTGCGTAATATGCCGCAATGTACAGGCCTAACCCGTGACCGGCAATATTCTTTTCATGGTTACCGCTGACAAATGGATCAAAAATGTGGGGCAGGATGTCCTCCGGAATCGTCACGCCGTGGTTTTCAATGGATATTTCTGTCTTGGACACCACTATCTCTATCTTATTTCCGTCGGGAGTGTACTCTGCCGCATTTGAGATCAGGTTGTCTAAAATCTGCAGGATCAGGTATTCATCCGCCTCTATGACTGCATCCTCCCCTGAACAGGATACCTGCAGCCGCTTGTCCGAAATCACCACCCTGTATTCCTGAAGCTTGCCTTCCAACAGCGGCATGACCCGCATGCTCTGAATGTTGATATTGTCCCGGCAGTGATTTAAAGATAAAATGTCCTCAACCATTTTACGCATGGAAAGAAGCTGTTCCTTTGCCTTCGGAAGCCAGACCGCCGTATCCTGATATTTTCCTACCCGGTTTATCATGCCGTCCAACAGCAGAAGCGCCGCTGAAAGAGGGGTTTTCAGCTGGTGGGAGGATGCGCGCATAAAGATTTCCTGCCGCTTATTTTCCTCCTGAAGCGCCAGATTTTTTTCCTCCAGTTCACGGTAAACGGGCTTTAAGATACCTTTGGAATACATTTGAGAAAACAGCAGCACCAGAAGCAAGACAACCGCCGCCAGCATGGGGATACTCTGCAATACAACAGGACGAATTTCACCCATATCGGATGTAACAACGGGCAGACAGGTAAATACCAGGGCATCCCCCGTGTCTTCCATGGCAATGTAATTCGTATAAATATTTTCTCCGTCACTGACCGTTGCTTCCATGATCAGCACTTTGTCCGAAACTAAGTGTATCTTTATACTGTCACTGTCATACTCCATGTTGTTCGAAAACCGGATGTCAATGTGAACCGGCAGGGAAAAGGACTGCTCCTTCCAGTGGGACAGCCAGCCTTCTATCTCTTCAGAAAACTGTTCTTCACTGTAATCCTCCGGAAAATCACCGTCTTTATACCGATATAAAAACTGTCGCAGTTCCGAAAAAGCAGTTTTGGCATAAGATGTCTCAGCCGTTACCTTCATCTGCCAGGATTGACTTGTAAAAAAAATTGAATCCCCCTCATTGGGGATTTTAACGGAAAAACAGGCAGTAGGATTTGCCAGCCTTATGCCATTATAACTCCCCGTCTCCATATAGGTTTTATGCTGCTGCTCCACAGATTTCAGATTTTGTTCCATTCGGTAGCTCACATAGAGCGATGGCAGCATGCAGATAAAATACCCCACAAGGCAGCCCAGCAAAATGACCGCCAACATAATGCTGTACAGACGATTCTTCCTGTCCAGCCCCTTCCTTTCATAGCTCATTCGGCACCTCCCTGTCCTATGTGACCGCTCCGCTCTCAGTTACCTTCATTTTATGGTTGAAACGTTGCTGTCAAATTGGTAGCCCACACCAATGATAGTCTTGATGCAGTTTACGGGCAGCTTCTTCCGCAGATTTTTCACATGAGCATCAATAATTCGGTCATTGCCGATATATTCCTCATTATAGATATGCAAGATCAACTGCTCTCTGGTATGCACGCGCCTGGGCTCATTATACAGGGCCTGAAGCAGAAGGTACTCACTCAGGGTCAGCGGCAGCTTCTCATCCCCGTAATAAGCGCTGTATGCCTCTTCCTCAAGATGCAATCCCCGCCGTCCTCTTGTGACAGCACGCTCCTGCCCGGCATTGCTTTTCCCTGCTGCTGCAGATTTTTCTCCCTCGTTCACCCATTCTGCCGCTGACCCGTCGTCATCCTGCGCCAACCGATTTTTCTCCTTCATGTATAAAGTGCGCCGCAGGATTGTCTCCATCCGCTTTAACAGAATAATGGGTGACACCGGCTTGATGACATAATCATCCGCATATAGATTAAAGGCTTTTATCTGCGTCTTTTCATCGTCCAGCGCCGTCAGCATGATGGTGGCAGTTTGGGGGCAGTTGTCCCGGATATACTGTAAAACCTCAAATCCATCCGCTCCGGGCACCATGACATCCAGCACTGCAATGTCATAGGTATTCTCCTGCAAAAGCGCAATAGCCCCGTCTCCTCTGGCAATTTCCGTCACCCGGTAGCCTGACAGCTTCATATACTCCGCCAGAACCTCCCTGATCGTAGGCTCATCCTCCAAAAAAAGAACGTTTACCGCATTTCCTTCCATTGATGATCTCCTGTCAAGCTTCCGGCTGATAATTATTTCTGAAACAATTACACGCCTTAAAAGCTTAAATTTGGTAAATAGCAACAGTTCAGTAACCTGTCTGAACTGTTATGTTAGTATAGCATTTCCATGTGAATTTCATATGAAGATTTGAAGGCAACTATTCAGAATTCATTTGGAAAATCTTTCAGCATCAAAAAGACTCAGCTGCCCGTTGCGCCAGCTGGTCTGCTTAGCCTCGTGTACCACATCGTTTTCCTGCAGTTCCCCTACAAGAAGCGGGGAAAGAGAATTGTGCAATTCCCTGTTCCGCCTTACTGCTTCGGCGTTGGAATTTGCATAACAATATTTACAGAGGTGACTGCAGGTATCGTACTGCCCGATGTCCTTTCCCAACAGGCAGGAGCATTCCGGCCTCTGAGATTTGCTTTTCGGAACATCCAATCTGCAGTGCAGGGCATTTTCAAAAACAGCCTGTGTCATACAGCCGCTGCAGTCCGCTCCGTATTTTGCAAGTTCCTGTCCTTCCGCGCACGTTCTGACAGTCATGTCGTATTTTTTCGCAATGCGAATCATCTCTCTTCCCAGAGTAAGTCTGTCCGCCTTATTGACTTCCCTCGCCTGCGGAAAATTCCTCTGCACCTTGCTGTATAAATCGATAAAGCTGATGACGCAGGCGCGTGTGGCTCCTGCAAGCCCCTCTGCCATCCGCTCAAAATCGGCAAGATGCCTTTCCACCGTATAAGTTTCCGTCACCATGACAGGGTCATAGCGCCACCCCATACTATCCTCCCCCACAATCTTCGAAAGCCGCCGGAAATCCTCTATCACTTTTTCCTTTGCCGGCACATTAGGCTCCACATCTCTGCCGTAGGGCGTTATGGTAACGAACCAGTATTGCCCCCAGGGCTCCAGGAGCTTCCGATACTCCAGCATGGGTGCGGGATTCTTGGTACAAAAGACGATCACGTCCACCACCTCCGGAGACAGGCTGTATTTTGTAACCTGATTCGGATTGTATGGATTTCTCGTATATACATATCCTGCCTTCAGGCGGTTTGCAAACCATTCTGCATAAAAGGCCGGAATATCCGTCCTCATTCCGGTGTTGATGATCATTCTGCGTCTTCCTCCGATTTTTTCTTTATGACCTGCCCGATATTGCTCTATTTTATCACATGCCTTACACAAGTTCATCTGTTTTGTACGTAATACATCCAAATACCAAATTTTTCTTGACACTGACTCCATACTATCTTATCATAAAAGAGTCAAGAGTAATCATGAACCGTGCATTCGGCACATTCAGGCAGCATCTGCCACCTTACTCAGATAAAATTTTGTGGCAGAGCCTGTATCCATGCGTAACTGTCGTGGCTTCTGCTATACAGAGGAGGTTTTTCGCATGGGAAAAATAAATGCGGCAATGAGGATTTTTTTGTGCGACAGGGAGGATATGGGACGCTTTTTCGCCAACTATCCCATCACCCTCTTTTGTGTCAACGAACAGGTCAGTTTCCATATGTTCCACACAGAGCTTCGCGAAGTTTTTTCTGTCATGAACTTTCGGCGGGACAAAAAGCGATTGTTTGAGATTCTCCTTCAGGAGCCTTCTTACCGGGCCCTGGACGCAGAAACCCTGAAGGTTCTGTCCATCATACTGAATGCGCCGAAGTTGTGGAGTGAACGTGTAAAATTTATAAACAAAAACGAGAACAAGGAGGAATATGATATGTGTCAGGCTATGAGAGAGTTGTTGGCAGATGCAGAAGCAGCCGGAAGAAAACAGGGTATCAGTCAAGGTATTAGTCAGGGGATCAGCCAAGGCATCAGTCAGGGCATTCATCAGGGAGCAACGGATAAGACCCGCAGCGTCGTATTGAATATGCTTGCACGAGGAATGTCTGATGAAGATATCTGCGCCATCGCAGAATGCACTGCAGAATTTATTCATACAGCAAGGATGCAGGGCAATTATGAGCAAGTATAATTCTTTATGAAAATATTGCTGATCAAAGCCATTTACACTTCCTTATGGACGTACATCCTCGCCATATCCGGTTCACCATCGCATTGAACCATACATAAAAACTTCCATCCATAGCGCTCATAAAATGAAGTATGGCTTGTAACAAGATACAGCGTATCAATTCCTTTTTCCTTCATATCCATACAGACAAATTTAAGCATTTTACCCGCAATCCCCCTGCATCGATATTCCTCCTCCACATATACCGCGCACACATTGGGCGTTAAATCTTTGCGGTCATGAAAATCATTTTCAATTACGCCCAGACCCCCGGCAATCTTACCCTCCACCATAACCAGATACCATTGCGGTATGGCCTCTCTGTTGTTTATGCACTCATCAATGCTTTCTGTATATGCCTCCAGCGGAATACCCCATTTTTCATGAAACCACGCTGCCGCCGTTGCCGACAGTTCGCCATGTTCCCTCAATTTTATAATCTCCATCATTCTCTCAACTCCTTTTTCTGCTGTTTATTATATCCGCCATGACCCATACATCTCAATCTAATTTTTTTATAAAACAGAATATGAGCCGGCGTCTCAAACGCCGGCTCCTCCGTTACAGCTGCTTTTCATCTTATGCAGAATCCGCCATATGCTTTTCTCTGACAAATAGTGCCTTTCTGCAAGTTCCCGCACTGTGGCTCCCTGACGGTATTCCTGATATATCATTATGTCCCTTGCATAAATTTGTTCCTTTGCCCGGTTTATCTGCCCCCAGCCTGCTCTTTTATGCTCTTTTCTGGGTATATAGATACTGGCTCCATCCACATACTGCTGTATCATTTCTATTATTTCATCAGGCAGAATTTCTTCTGCTTTTATATAGCCCATAGCTGCCTCCTAAAATATAAACTGTCAGGAATAGCAATGGCTATAACAATATACATTTTATCTTGCAATAGCCGCTGCTATGCAAAAATAACATATCTTTTCATACAGAAAATCCCTCCTTCGTCACAGAATAAAATAAGTATATCAGACATGTCCCGTTTTTGCAATCGCTCCGGGCATATGGTATAATAATTTTGATGTTGCTAATGGAATATATTGTAATTTGACAGATACAAGGGGCAGGATAAATATGATAATACAGGTTGATACGCCGGAATATGCAGATATCTTCGCGGCTGTCTACAACAGCGCAAATACCCTGTTTGAAAACAGTGAGCAATATGATGCAACAGGGGAAATATTTCTCCCCCATCTGAAAGCTGATGAGAATTTCATCTATTCAGATGGAGTTGAGGTTGCCGGTTTTATGTCTTTTCACTGCTATGAACAATACAGCGAACTAACCAGCCTTTATGTCAAAAGGGAGTTTCAGAACCGGGGAATCGGTGAGAGCCTGATACATCATTTTGAACAAAAGATAAAGCCCGGCACCCCAGCGCTTGTGAAGGTTTTGAAAAATGCGCCCTGGGCGCTGAGATTTTACCAGAATCACGGGTTTACATTCTTAGATGCAAAAAACACTGAAACCTTAAAAGCTCTGGGCATCATGGAAAAGCCCTGGGAAAGGATTCTGTATAAAAAACTTTGACCTGCTTCGCCGCGATCAATGCAGCACAGCACCATTATTGAACCGCGTTTTGACCTCCTGCCTTGTCATGAAATTTTTAGGGTACATCCAGTCAGGCAATATTGTATCTCTTAACACCGGGTATACCGGATACCATTCAACTATATAATAAGACTCTATTTCGTTTTCAAGGGCATCATGATTTATTATTCCCCTGTTTCTTTTTCTTTCCTTCACTTCTTGCCCGCCTCTTTTTATTCTTCATTTATTTTAACATTTTGTGTTTCACTAAATAAATAAGTTCATATGTTAATCTTCTTTCTGTGAAAGGCACTGAAAACTCGTATCCGGTGTATCACTCAGTAAATAAATGAATTCCCCTGATAGTCCTCGCCCACACAAATATTTTGCGCTATAGTGGTACTGCCTGGTCAGGTCAAGGGTATAACGGATCTGCTGTCCCGGGTTTTCGGTTCTTTTCTGCTTTTTGCAGGATTTATTTTCCTCCTGCCTTTTTATCTTGGGTATATAGTGTCCAGCACATCATCTCTTGTACATAAAAATATCGTTGCCACTTTATCATACTCACTATCTTTGTCTAGTGAAAACCATATTACTGCATACATATTATCATCTATCTGATAATATGGTAACGTCATGCCTGAACCCCTTAGACCATTAGGTGTACCAATTTCTTTATCAATTTGCTTATATGTTGTAGTACTGTTTAATTCATAAGAATACTCCAGCTTTATTTCTCTTTCTATATATTTCCATGTTGCAATTAATCTTCAACTTTATTTGTCGCCATTTTATTTATCTCCTTTTGATCAGGTTTTGTATTCAAAAAAAAGATGCTTGCACCAAATAACACAATCAATATTGCACATACATATACAACTCTTTTTTTCATTCAATATACTCCCTTTTCTTTCAGCCTTTTTCGTTCTTCCGTCTGAATAATCTCTTCTATACTCATCTGGTGCAGAAAAAATTCTTACGATATACTTTGCACTGCTTTAATGTTATTATGGTATTGATAGTTTTATTTGAATGACAATTTGAATGACAGAACAGAAAAAATTGTTGAATTTCCCTGCCCCTTATGTTATATTAGTCATAGGAAAAGCACCCACTCCGAAGGTGGATGCTCCGGGTCAAGGCACTTTGTCCTTACGGACATCGCCTATCCTGTTGGCAGACAGGATAGGCATTTTTATTTCTTCTTCCTCTTCCCCGAAGAGGATTTCCTCTTATCGAGAAAGGCAAGAAACGTAACAATCAAGCTACCAAAGGTCGCTAACAATGTTAGTATTCCAATGAAAATCGAGATAATCTCAAATGCTGTCATATCACGCACCTCCCTTCCTATGTACTCCTAGCAAGCTAGGGCAATCGGCTCGGGAGGCTGCCACCCTGTCATGGGTACTCTCCTCGGAAAAGTCTCCTTTTCCGTTGGCTCATCGTCATGTTTACAATCATATCATAAATAATACATAGTTTCAATCAAATCATATTGCTTTTTGTCATATTTCCTTAACCCTTCCCCCAATTGGGAAGTTTTTGAGTAATTGGCTTTTCATCATTCTTTTCCCCCTTTATACGAGTAAAAGTTCCTGCATATCCCACAGGTGGCACAGCACACAGAACTCCAACAAAACCATTATAATTTTGCAATATTCTCTTCCATCACGCTCTCCTGCTTTTATCTTTATCAGCCTTACCTTCTATCCATGCTATTATGCTTATTTCAGAACCTTATATATTTGTGAAACATTATTAATGCTATCCCACTCACCAAATGTAAAAAATTCGTATTTTTCCTTATTGACAGTCAGATAGGAAAAGTTATCTCTTCCGGAGAGTACTCGCTTGCCTGTATGCTGCTGATCAATTCGAGCATCATGCCTCTGCATATTTATCTGTATCCGTCCATATCTTATCAACATCAAAACATATCTCATAGTCAATATATGGCTCCATTTCTTCATAAGGCATACCCTCTTTTATAGCTTCCGACACTTTAAAAGAATACAGTGGTTGATTACAAAATGTTATACGGGCTTTGATCTCTTCCTTTCCTAAATCATCTATTATGCTTTGAATCTCTTTTTCAAAATGAAATTCAAAATATCTCAAAAGATAATTATCCGGACTGAAATCACCTGAACTTGTAGCCAGTGAAAAATCCGTCATAACCAATACTTCAAAGGACAATTCCGGATTATTTTTGGAAGTAAAATACACATGATACATTGATGGATCTATTAATGAATACCTCACTTTAACAGGAGTCATTTGCTCCGTATAAGTAGACTTCAAATATTTTACCGCAATATTCTTTGCTTTGATTTTACTGATATTCACATAAAAATTGAAAAGCAAAACTACCACCATTAGTGCCAATAATATGAAACTCAGTTCTTTAGAACCTTTCGCTTTCATATTTTTCCTCATTCCGCTCACCTCCCGCCGAGTTGCTTTCTCAATACATCAAGGCTATGCACCATTTCATTGCCATACACATCCGTATAAAAACGTGCAGTCAGCAATTTGTAAAAATCGGTTTGAATACTGATATAGGTTTCAGTATTTTGATTTATTCACGCAAGCTATGTTTAAATATTACCACAAATATACATAATAGTTGAATAATAAATATTATAAAACCCGGTGCCATAACACACCGGGTTTTACCAAAATAGTTTCTCTGTCCTTACAGGTTCTCATTCTTAAGTGTATCTATCGGATTGTCCTTCTTAACCTTGCTCATGGAATACATCATCGTCACAAACACCACCAAAAATACGCTGAGTACGGCAATACCGATTGCGCTCCAGGGCAAATGATAGTCCGTCTCATACCCTCTGCCCACAGCCCGGTAAATCAGCCATGTGACGCCTGCAGAAACAGGAAGTCCGAAAACCAAGGCCCTTGAGCCGTACAGCAGACACTCAAAGTTCATCATTTTATTGAACCCGCCCTTTGTCATGCCCACGGATTTGAGCATGGCAAACTCACGTCGGCGCAGATTAATATTCGTAGATATAGTGTTGAACACATTGGCTGCGGCAATCATCGAAATCAGCACAATAAATCCATAGGCAAATACCTGAATGATATTCACAATATTTCGTTCCATCTCCGTACTTTCGGCGTAGTCATACATAGACCCGATATTCAGGCTATTTTCGCTGAGAACTTTCCTGAGATTGTCATAGCTGGCCCTGTGATTATTTGTGGTCAAATAGAAATGGTTGGAATAAAAGACATCCCAGGTTTCCTGCGGCACCACACTGTCTATCATGCTTAAAGGGTAGATCATATGCAAAGAGCCCCGTCTTGCTTTCGTAATATAGAAGGGCGCATCGGTAATCTTCTTGCCGGATTTTAAAGTATACTTCACATATGCATCCTCATAGGGGACTTCCAGAATATCGTTTTCATCAGTGTCACTGCGATAACGAAGAATCTGATTCCCTTCTTCATCAAGCTCTTTACCATCAAGACTGTAACCTTTAATGTTTTTAATGGACTGACATGTAATCTCGCTGACATCATCCTTTAATGTGTTGATCGTTACATATTTCTGCTTTTCGAAATCAAACTGAACATTTCCGTCCAGCGCAATGCCCAGTGGATTATCGACATCAAAGTAGTCGTCTCTGTTAAGATGATATTTTGAGAGAAGCTTCTCAAACTCATCATCCTTAACAAAATACGCATATCCGTATATCTCCGTTTCCGTCTCCAAATTTTCCGCAGCGTCCACATCGTCTGATGAACCTGCTTCTTCGGAACTTGCGAGAAATTCTCCGGTAACATATTTATTATCAATACTTCCACTGAAATATCCTGCACTGACGTATGCGCTGCCCGTCACATAGCGGTCCGACATCAGCAATTCCTGAATTTCCTCAGGCGTCTTTTTCTCCAGGTCTTCCTCTGTGACTTCATACGAAAGGTCATATTCTTCCGGTGCATATCCGCCCGAAACGGATTCCATCAGATAATCCGTAAACGCAGACGCAGAGACAAACAGGACAATGCTCATAAAGAGGCTGATAACGGTAGCTCTGTATTTCTTCCTGCTTCGCTTATAATATTTGCTAGCCAGAACGCCGGGCAGGCCAAAGAGTTTATATGTGAGTCTCGCGGTTTTGACAGGCTTGTTCTTTGCTTTAATATCCGTGTTCTGGCGAATCGCTTCCACTGCAGAGACCTTCGTCGCCCTTTTCGATGGAATCCAGGCGGAGATCAGGACGGTGATGAGCGCTATGACCACTGCAATGACCACTGCTTCCCGGGAAACGCATATCCGCATGGGCAAATTGTAATTGCCCACTATTGAGGCAAACTTATTGCCAATCACCAGAAGCGTTACGCCGATTCCTCCGATGCCGACCACAATACCCAGCGGAATGCCCACGGCACTGACGGCAAGCGCTTCAAAGAGCACCATCTTTTTCAGCTGTTTTTTGGTTGCTCCCACAGAGGACAACAGACCAAACTGCTTTGTCCTTTCGGATACGGAAATCGAAAAAGCATTGTAGATCAGCGACACAGACCCGAATATGATCAGGCATATCACAATGACCGCCAGGCTGATGATCATTGTGGTAAGGGAACTGTACCTGGATACGCCGGTAGAGAGAAGCAAATCTCTATTCTGCGTTCCGCTCAGGCCCATTTCCTTCATAAAATCATAGACTTCCACCGGGCGGTTCATCTTGAAATAAACATCAAACCGGGCACTGTCTGTAAATTCTGCGTCGGCAACCGTAAGCGCGGTGTATCCGGGCGCTGTCCGCTCCTCAAAGGACGGGCGTTCATAAATACCCACAACCGTATAGGTTCTTGTCTCTCTTACCTCAATGATCTCC
Organism: Acetatifactor sp.; assembly: GCA_029050705.1. Lineage (GTDB taxonomy): Bacteria > Bacillota > Clostridia > Lachnospirales > Lachnospiraceae > Acetatifactor. The sequence goes on along the minus strand of JAIDME010000186.1, from coordinate 1,667 downwards.
TCGGTCCGAACATCTCTTTTAGTACTGCTGTCATAGGTATAGCAGGGGTTATTCTGCCCCAGAGAATACCCGTCCAGCATTCGCCGCCCAAGCTCCAGCGTGATGGTATCACCCGCCTTGTAAGTAAGCCCGCCATTGGTAGAAAGATGCTGGGGAATGAGGATTTCGGCTGAATTCTCCGGCAGTCTGCCGGAGACAAGGTGTATGGGCATGGTTTCAAAGTAATCATCCTGTTTTCCGCCAATCACATACACATAGGGCTTAAATTCGTTTTTACTGTCCACCTTTGCATAGCCGAGAAGCTGGCCGTAGGCAGCGCCTGAAACTTTCCCGTCGGTGCTTATGCTTTCATAATCGCTCCACGCGGCATCATATACCGCCCCGTGCCAGTTTCCGTTATTGTAAATGGTATATTCCAGAATATAATTCTGTATACTGGAAACAAACGTTGTCACGGCACAGATCATAGCTGCCGAAAGCATGATGCCGATAATGGTGACAATGGTTCTGGTCTTATTCTTTTTTAATGACTGAAGGGTTACTTTTTTGAATATATTCATCTGCGGATCACCTCGTCACGAGTAATTTTTCCGTCCTCAATGGCCAGGATGCGATCCGCCTGCAGGGCGATATTTTCATCATGGGTAATGATGATCAGCGTCTGATTATATTTTTGATTGGACACCTTCAGCAGTTCCACTATCTCCTGGCTGTTTTTGGAGTCCAGATTTCCCGTAGGTTCATCGGCCAGCACCACGGAGGGCGCATTCATCAGCGCTCTGCCGATGGATACTCTCTGCTGCTGGCCTCCCGAAAGCTGATTCGGCAAGTGGTTCTCACGACCCACAAGCTTTAGGGTGGTCATCAGTTCTTTCAATCTGTCCTGATTGACTTTTCTCCCATCCATCAGCACGGGGAGCGTAATATTTTCCACCACATTGAGCACCGGAATCAGATTATAGAACTGATAGATAAGTCCCACCTGACGACGGCGGAAGATTGCCAGCTGCTCGTCATTCTGGGCATACACATCACTGCCGTCCACGTAAACCTTGCCGCTTGTGGCCCTGTCAACCCCGCCCAGAATGTGAAGCAGCGTGGATTTGCCCGACCCGGACGGGCCTATGATGGCAACAAACTCGCCCTTATTTACGGAAAAAGACACATTATCCAGGGCTTTTACCTGATTTTCTCCCCTGCCGTAGGTCTTGCAAAGATTTTCGACTCTTAATATTTCCATAATGTAACCATGCCTTTCTGAGTATTGTAACTGTTTCCTTAGCAGTTACTGCAATTTATGAATACATTATGTACCCTTAAAGTGACAGGGCGGTGACTTTAAAATAACAAAAATGTCACTTAACAAAACCCATTACTATAATCATCCATTTGTCGCTGTTGAAATATGATCATACTGTACTTTTAGAAAATTTTATAAATTCATAGGGCAATCCTATATCTTCAGAATATTTACGGATTTCTATCTTTTCGTCATCATTCATTTCGTCATAGAAAGGGCGATCTGATACTTTCCAGTATGTTTTCACTTCGTCTATTTTCAATACATCACCCCATGGGGCAGTATATAACTCCCCAACTTTATATTTCCCGATTTCTTTATATACCCTCGTGGTATAACAATACCCCAGTTTATTTAAATAATTTTG
>JAIDME010000185.1 GCA_029050705.1 Acetatifactor sp. | reverse complement strand
ATACTGACTGAGTGGAAACCTGCAGGTATACATAATCCCGCCTTAAACCAGTCCTTAAGAATCATTCCGGACGGCAAAGCGAATCGGCGGGCGGCGGGCCGGGCGTTGGCGGAACGAGCAGCCCAGGCGTTTTTTTCGCTCTGTGGTTTTACGACAATTCTTGCGGTGGTAACCATCACACTGTATATGATCATCAGCGGCACGCCTGCCATATTTAAGGCGGGACTGAAGGAAATTCTGTTTGGCACGGTCTGGAAGCCCACTGCGGCGGAACCAAAATTCGGAATCCTGTATGTGATTCTCACATCCTTTGCGGGAACAGCGCTGGCGGTTCTGATCGGGGCTCCCGTGGGAGTCCTGACAGCGGTGTTTCTGGCGGAGGCGGCTGACAGGCGCGTAGCGGGCATCGTAAGGCCGGCAGTGGAGCTGCTGGCCTGTATTCCCTCGGTCATATACGGGTTATTGGGTCTCTATCTGCTGAATCCGGTGATGTATAGACTGGAACTTAAGATTTTTGCGGGTTCGAAAACCCATCAGTTTACGGGCGGGGCAAATCTGCTGTCCGCTGCGCTTGTGCTGGCCATCATGATCCTGCCCACTGTCATCAATATCAGCGAGGCCGCTATACGGGCGGTGCCGGCCGAGATAAAGTCGGCCTCCCTGGCGCTGGGGGCATCCCGTGTACAGACTATATTCAAGTCTGTTCTGCCTGCTGCGAAGCCGGGAATTGTGACAGCTGTGGTGCTGGGTGTGGGAAGAGCCCTGGGAGAAGCCATGGCCATCTCATTAGTGTCCGGCAACAGCGTCAATATGCCTCTGCCGTTTCACTCTGTGCGCTTTCTTACCACGGCAATCGTCAGCGAGATGGGGTACGCGCAGGGCACCCACAGGCAGATGCTGTTTACCATAGGACTTGTTCTTTTTTTATTTATCATGATTGTTAACATTGCACTGAACCGAAGCCTGAAGAAGGGAGCTGCAGTATATGAGTGATTCGATTCTGGCCGGAAAGCGCAGGCGGCCGCTGGAAGCATTTCTGCTGGCCGCTGTCTACGGGGCGGCGGGGCTGTCCGTGTTTCTCCTGCTGAGTATTATCGGATATGTGTTTTTTCGGGGATTCCGCCATCTAAGCTTCCGCTTTTTTACCACAGTGACCAGTGCACTGAGAGGAACGGTGGGAATCGCCGGAAATCTGGTCAACACTCTGTACATGATTGTGATTACCCTGTCGATTGCTATACCCGTGGGAGTGGGAGGGGCAATTTATCTCAACGAATATGCCGGGAAGGGGAAGCTGGTGCGGCTGATTGAATTTGCCACGGAAACCCTGGCGGGTATTCCATCAGTGGTTTTCGGACTGTTTGGAATGGTATTCTTCGGAGACGTGCTGGGTCTGGGATATTCGATCTTAAACGGAGCGCTGACCCTGACATTGATGGTTTTGCCACTGATTGTGAAAAATACTCAGGAGGCGCTGAGAACGACGCCGGACAGCTACCGGAACGCCGCGCTGGGAATGGGGGCTACCAGGTGGTATATGATTCGGACCGTCCTGCTTCCTTCTGCCATGCCGGGCATCCTGACGGGAGCTATTCTGGCAGCAGGGCGGATTGTGGGAGAGTCTGCGGCGCTGCTGTTTACGGCGGGAAGCGCAAGGCTCCTGCCTAAGCTTACAGGCTCTCTCGGGAGAAATTTGGAGAAGTTGGGGCAGAAAGTGCTGGAGCCCGGCGGAACTCTCACTCTGGAGCTCTATCTGCAGACGGAGAACGGTGAGTACGGAACTGCCTTCGGCATCGGCTGCGTCCTGCTCATCATCGCACTGCTGACAAATCTGCTGCTGAAGCGGGCAGCACATAAGATACACGATACTTGATACAGGCGGAGAAAACCGTATCGGACAGGAGAACGGGATTTATGGAGAAAAGTAAAATATCGGTGGAACGGCTGAAACTCCACTATGGCACGAACCATGTGCTTAAGGGTGTGAGTATGGAAATCAGAAGCCATACCGTCACGGCATTCATCGGCCCCAGCGGCTGCGGAAAATCTTCCTTCTTAAAATGTATCAACCGCATGAATGACCTGGTGGAGAATGTGCGGATTGAGGGCAGGATACTGCTGGACGGTGAGGATGTCTATGACAGGAGAGTGGATACCACGCTGCTCAGAAAGAAGGTGGGCATGGTCTTTCAGCAGCCGAATCCCTTCCCCATGAGTGTTTATGACAACGTTGCCTACGGTCCCAGACTCCATGGCATCAGGAACAGGGAGAGTCTGAATGAGATTGTGGAAAAATCTCTGCGGGAGGCGGCGATTTATGATGAGGTGAAGGACCGGCTGAAAAAAACGGCACTGGGATTATCCGGCGGACAGCAGCAACGGCTCTGCATTGCCAGGGCACTGGCGGTGGAGCCGGAGGTGCTGCTGCTGGATGAACCTACCTCCGCTCTGGATCCGGTTTCAACATTGAAGATTGAAGAACTGATAAAGCGGCTGAAGAAAAAGTATACAGTGGCCATTGTGACCCACAATATGCAGCAGGCG
>JAIDME010000184.1 GCA_029050705.1 Acetatifactor sp. | reverse complement strand
GTCTTCGGCAGTACAACCTTAATTTTTCCGCCTTCAATCTCAAATTCCTGTCCGGCGCTGTATCCGTTTTCATCAGTCTGAATGAGCGTCCGCATCTTTCCATGCTTCGCCGTCCCCAAATCCCAGACAAAAATCTGTTTTTCTATGGGGTGGTTATTATTATTCACCAGTATGAGACACTGACCTTTTCTGTTGAATCGGCCATAAGCCAGGAAATTGTAATCTCTGTCTATGTACTTGATGGATCCCGTCCGCAGCTCGGGGTTCTCCCTGCGGAGACGGATAATATCCTTGTGAAACTGAATCAGCTCTTTGTCCTCATGACCCCAGGGATAAGTCCGCCTGCTGTCAGGGTCCGTAAACCCGCAGACTCCCGCCTCATCACCGTAATAGATGGTGGGCGCACCAACCCATGTCATCTGTATGACTACCGCCTCTCGGAATACAGCCTTATTTATGCCCTGTTCTGCAGCCTGAGGTCCCGCACTGTCGGTTCTTCCCACCTTGTGATTCGTACGTGTCAGGAACCGGGAATGATCATGATTGGAGAGTTCGTTCATTGCCACCTGCCAGCTCGGCATGGAAAAGCTGGCGTTGTGGTGCTGCATGGAACCCCAGAAGCTGTCCGCATTTCCCATAAGATCTTCCCTGAAATCGTCACTGTGCTTCTCCATACCTGTCAGGAACCAGGTCACCGGCTCCATAAAGGCATCATAGTTCATAACGGTATCCCACTCATTTCCCTGAAGCCAGTCCTTTGTATTTCCGTAGTGCTCCGCCAGAATAATGGCTTCCGGATTGGCCTCCTTCACAGCCTTCCGAAACTCCTGCCAGAAGCGATGGTTAAAGTCCTGGCTGCGACCCAGATCCGCCGCCACATCCAGTCTCCAGCCGTCCGCATTAAAAGGCGGCGACACCCACTTTTTCCCTATTCTCAACACATAATTCATCAGCTGTTCAGAGTCTTCATAATTCAGTTTTGGCAGAGTATCATGTCCCCACCAGCCGTCATAGGATCTGTTGTAAGGCCAGCTGTTCTGATTCTGAAAAGCAAAATAGCTCCTGTAAGGGCTCTCCGCGCTGACATACGCCCCCTTCTCATACCCTTCTGCTTCCTCGTAAATGCGCTCCCGATCCAGCCACTTGTTGAAAGAGCCGCAATGGTTAAACACACCATCCATAATGACACGCATGCCGCGCCTGTGGGCTTCCTCAACCACCTTGATAAACATCTGGTTGCTGGCTTCCAGATTTGCAGGATTCGTCACACGGTTAATGTATTTGGACGCAAACCGATTCTCCCTCTGCTCCTCAGACAGCAGTTCGCCTTTTTCGTCCACAATCTTCCCAAGATGAGGGTCAATATAATCATAGTCCTGAATATCGTATTTGTGGTTGGATGGAGATACAAACAAAGGATTAAAATAAATGACTTCTACTCCCAAATCCTGCAGATAGTCCATCTTGTCCAAAACGCCCTGTAAGTCACCACCGTAAAACTCCCGGACATCCATAGTCGCAGGATAACGATTCCAGTCCTCCACCCGGCGCACAGGTTGATTGATATAACAGTATTCGTTGGTCAGCACGTCATTGGTCAAATCTCCGTTGAAGAAGCGGTCCACAAATATCTGGTACATAACCGCTCCTTTAGCCCACTGAGGTGTTTTAAAGCCGGGCAGAATCACAAAATCATAATATATGTTCACATCATGCACCAGACCTCTGGTGTCGTAGTACGCCCGCAGGACCCCCGACTGTATCTCAAAATGGTAAGTCGCCTTTTCGCTTCCAAGCTGCAGCTCGCAGGCATAGAAGTCAAAATGCTTATCACTTTCCACTTTCGTCATAATCTGGCTTGTTTCCCCGCAGAACAAAACCACACGATCCACGTTGTTCCTGGCGGTGCGGAACCTTACTGTCACTTTCTCGCCCGCCGCCGGCTCCTCCGGTATCAGGTAGTCGCCGGTAGTATCCGAAAAGAGCGCTCTCCTGTTAAAGAC
>JAIDME010000183.1 GCA_029050705.1 Acetatifactor sp. | reverse complement strand
GGGAAATGAAATTGCAAATCAGGTAGCTTATCTTGGGTCTGTCGTACGCAACGGGCTTGTGACTTTCGGTGCAACGATACTGATCGTAGCTCTGTGGATTGCGGTGGTATGTGTCATTGTGAAGCTGGATATAGGAGGCTTCGGCAGTTCCGTACTGGCGCCTCTTCTGAAGGATGTACCTGTGGTGAACATGATACTTCCGGATTCCGGCCAGACGGAGACTACCGATCCGGGCAGTTACGGAGGTTATTCAAGTCTGCAGGATGCTGTTGCCTACATCAGACAGCTGGAACTGGAGCTTGAGCAGGTACGCACGGCATCCAACAATAAGGATGCGGAACTGGAAAAGCTGATGGCCGAGAATCAGAGGCTCAGTGAATTTGAACAGAGAACGGTGGAGTTTCAGAGAATCCGGCAGGAGTTTTACGAGGAAGTAGTCTACGCGGAAAAAGGGCCGGGGGCGGAGGAATACCGGAAGTGGTACGAGGAGATGGATCCCGCCACTGCAGAAGTCCTTTATAAGCAGGTGGTGAAACAGCTTGAGGCGAGTAAGGAAGCACAGGAATATGCGGCGACGTATGCCGCTATGAAGCCCAAGGAGGCAGCAGAGATTTTTAACAACATGACTAATGAGCTGAATCTGGTGGCAAAGATACTGAACGCAATGAGTGTTGAGTCGAGAGGGGCTGTTCTCGCCGCTATGGATACGGAGGTGGCGGCAAAGCTGACAAAAATTATGGATCCGGACTCTTAAGTATTTGGAGATTTTAGCCGATATAAAAGTCAGGGCATTAAGATGCTCTGACTTTGAACTTTGATAATTATAGAAAGGAGGTCAGAAATGACTAGTACACCTGTTAAAAACGTGGGTTTCGGACCGGGTGGAGCAGTGCAGGCGGTAAATATGGCCAGGACGTCCATGGACAGTGGGTTTCAGACAGTCTGGAACAATCAGGCAGGGAAGCAGACGGATGATGCAGGACAGCCGGAAGACAGCCGGGCGGTGAAAAAAACGCCGGGAGACTCACTGAAGGCAAGGGATGAACACAGGGCTCGGACGGAAAAGCGGGAGCCCAGCCGGAACGCGGAAGAGCGTACGGACATCCCGGAGGAAAAGCTGGAGGAGGCTGCGGAGGTTCTGGAGGCGGCTGCGACTCAGGTAATTCAGGAGGTGGCAGAAACTTTCGGGATGGAGTCTGAGGAGATTCAGGCGATAATGACTGATCTGGGCTTAGAGCAGACAGATGTTTTGACTGCCCAGGGACTGAGC
>JAIDME010000182.1 GCA_029050705.1 Acetatifactor sp. | reverse complement strand
CGACCCCCCTCATGGCGGCGGTGAAGGCAAAACCGGTATCGGACGTCCCGGCCCCAGCACTCCTTGGGGTAAGCCTGCTCTCGGACTGAAGACCCGTAAATCCAAGAAGTCTTCCAACAGGCTGATTGTAAGAAGACGTGACGGCAGAGCAATGAAATAGAAAACAGGAGGAATGACAATGGCTAGATCACTGAAAAAAGGACCTTTCGCAGACGCAAGCCTGTTAAAAAAAGTTGACGCTATGAATGCATCGGGACAGAAGCAGGTCATCAAGACCTGGTCCCGCCGTTCTACAATTTTCCCTTCCTTTGTGGGGCTTACTATTGCGGTTCATGACGGCAGGAAGCACGTTCCCGTATATGTGACCGAGGACATGGTGGGCCATAAGCTGGGTGAGTTCGTGGCAACAAGAACTTACAGGGGCCACGGAAAAGACGAAAAGAAGTCCAAGGTGAGGTAAGGCAGTGGCCCCTTGGCCACGGCAAGGATGAGAAAAAGAGCAAAGTCAGGTAAGCGCGTTGCTTTGATTCTGAGAAGGAGGATATATATCTATGGCTAAAGGACATAGAAGTCAAATTAAGAGAGAGAGAAACGCCAATAAGGACACACGACCCTCAGCTAAGCTTTCTTATGCCAGGGTGTCCGTCCAGAAGGCATGTTTCGTTTTGGATGCTATCAGAGGCAAGGATGTTGAGACTGCCTTAGGAATTCTGGAGTACAATCCCAGATATGCTTCCGGCCTTATCAAAAAGCTGCTTGAGTCGGCTATTGCAAATGCAGAGAACAACAACGGAATGAACAGGGAGAACCTGTATGTGGCTGAGTGCTATGCGAACAAGGGACCTACCATGAAGCGCATTCAACCCAGGGCAAGGGGCACAGCTTACAGGATCGAGAAGAGAATGAGCCACATCACCGTTGTGTTGGACGAGAAGAAGTAAGGAAAGGAGCAAATAAATGGGACAGAAAGTTAATCCTCACGGTTTGAGAGTGGGAGTAATTAAGGATTGGGATTCCAAGTGGTACGCTGAGGGCGAGTTTTCCGATTATCTGGTGGAAGACTATGAGATCAGAAAGTACCTGAAGAAAAAGTTATACAGCGCAGGTGTCTCCAAGATTGAGGTCGAGAGGACGTCTGACAGAGTGAGAGTCATCATTCACACCGCAAAACCCGGTGTTATCATCGGCAAGGGCGGCGCTGAGATTGAGGTTACCAAGAATGAACTTTCCAAGATGACCGGCAAGAAGGTTTTGATCGACATCAAGGAAATCAAGAGACCTGACAGGGATGCACAGCTTGTTGC
>JAIDME010000181.1:11362-12960 GCA_029050705.1 Acetatifactor sp. | reverse complement strand
GTCGAAAAACTTGAACTGGCAAGAGTACAGGAAATTTTGCCTGTATAGTCAGTTCCCATGAAAGAACAGTGAGGCTATAATGAGACACAAGTTTGGAGGATAAGGAATGCGTATAACACCGGATTTAGGAGCACTAATCAGAAATTTAAGAGAGGCACGGGGATTACAAGAAGTGAGCTGGCAGAACGGTTAGAATGAGCATTTTCCATCTGGAAAAAATCGAAGCTGGCCAGCGGAGTCCGGGAATGAGTACCTTTATAAAAGTGATGATTGTATTGGATGTAAATATCAGCCTGAGCGGTACAGGCAATACAATACAGGAAAAATGTGTTGCCGCTGTACAGGATATTATTTCAGGCTGTGCAGAAGGAGAAGCAGAATATCTGGCCCGTATGGTGGAATGTATGGCGATTCGGTCGCCTGATAATCCGGTACAGGGTATGGGTTTTGATTGTATTGGGAAATTGTTATGGTCAGATGTATCTTATGATGCAGCTGCAGGAAAAAGTATCCCGATTTAATATTTTCTGGCGGGCATGCATAAACAAAAGCCTGCCGGGTTTCTTGCGGGATGCAAGACCTGTCGCCACAAGCCTGTCATACTGCTTAGTATGGCGGACGGCGTGGTTTGCGGCGCATGGTGTTTTATCCAGCTGGCATGGAACAGATAAGCAGATAGGGGGTGTTTTATTTGAAGCTTGCCGGGCTGCGCTGTCTGGAGACCATGATATTAAAAAAGGCGACGAATCTGCCATGTTTAAATATAGAAGCAGATATTGTGACATTCAGACAAGCAGACATTTCATAGATTAGAAAGAGCAAGACAGGGAGGCTGTGTATGGAAACGGCTTTGGGATATGGACTTGCACAAATGAAAGAGGTCGATATACATATGGTTGACAGGGAATCCCTGGTGGATATCCGGGAAGTAAAGGTTGACGGGAAACTGCCCCGGGGCCAGCGGTTTGAAGATTTCCTGCGGCAGATCAGGAATCCGTACTGTTACAGGTGCGGGAAAATCGTGGTAAAGGTAAGCTTTTCGGACACGGACGCTACATTGGAGGATCGTCTGGAGCATTACCTGGCAACCTTATGAATGGTAACCTTAGCAAAAGAAGAAATAACTTTCACCTCAAAGGCTTGACTTTCACGCTTTAAAGTGATAATATTCTGCTTGAATAAGCAGACCGGTGGGCCCATTGTGAAAAGTTTTAACGGGAAATTTTTTACATTGGAGGTACCGCCATGGAAAATTTAAGAACAGACCGGATATACCATGCCGCTGTCTATGCGCGTCTGTCCAGAGAGGACGGCGACAAGGAGGAGAGCGACAGCATCGTAAACCAAAGGGAGTTAATCAGGGCGTTTCTGGCTGATAAGCCAGACATTGAAATCTGTATGGAATGTGCAGACGATGGCTACAGCGGGGTGAATTTTGAGCGTCCGGACTTCCAGCGTATGGTCAGGGAGATTGAAGCGGGACGGATTGACTGCGTGGTGGTCAAGGACCTGTCCCGGTTTGGCAGGAACTTTGTGGAGGCGGGACGCTATATCGACCAGATATTCCCTGCCATGGGAGTCCGTTTTATCGCCGTCAA
>JAIDME010000181.1:0-11262 GCA_029050705.1 Acetatifactor sp. | reverse complement strand
ACTTATGCATATTATATGTGCGGCAATAACCGCACCAATAGGAAATGCAGCAGCCACCGGATAAACACCGGACAGCTTGAACAGTCGGTGTTCCTTGCCCTGCAGCAGCATATCGCACAGACAGCGGATATGGGCAAGGTGCTTGCCTACATAGATACCCTGCCATACCATCAGGCGGAGGTAGAGAAAGCTGACAGGCAGCTAATGAAGAAACAGGAGGAGGCGGAGAAGTATAACCGTTTGAAAACTTCCTTGTATGAATCCCTGGTTGACGGCCTTGTGGATAAAGGCGAATACTTGGAGTTAAAGGCCCTCTATGACGGGAAGCTGCAGGAGGCACAGGAGGCAGTGGCAAGGCTGCGGGAGGAGATGGAGGATTTACTTAAGAGCCGCAGCGGGGGCACATACTGGATCGAGCAGTTTAAGCAGTACCGGAACCTTACGGAGTTGACGCGGCATATAGCAGTCACCTTGATAGAACGGATTGATGTGTTTGAGGATTCCCGGATCAAGATAAGGTTCAAATACCAGGACAGTTACGAGAGGGCATTATCACTGATAGAGAGCATGGGCAGGCTCCAGCCGCCCTGCACCTTTCCTGGAAGCGAGTCAATCGCCTCAAGAGAGGAGTCAATCGCCTCAAGGAAGGAGGCGATGTAGATGGCTAGAGTGAGCAGGAAAGTGGCATTGGCACAAACAGGGAATGGCTGTTTGGCAGCTGCCCCGGAGAAGGTTTATAATGCAGCGGCTTATGTGCGTCTGTCTGTGGAGGGGGAGGACAAAGAGAGGAACAGGGAATCCATTACCACCCAGTGCTATATGCTGGAAAAGTACATAGAAAAGCAGCCGGATATGCGGCTGGCGGCTGTGTTCTGCGACAATGGCGAGACCGGAACGGATTTTGAGCGTCCCGGCTTTGAACAGATGATGGACGAAGTGCGGTGCAGGAAGATTGACTGCATTGTAGTGAAAGACCTGTCCCGGTTCGGGCGCAACTATGTGGAGACAGGGTACTATCTTGAAAAAATCTTCCCCTACATGGGCATCCGCCTGGTGGCGGTGAATGACGGGTACGATACGCTTTCCGGGGATGCGAATGAGATGGTCATCTCATTAAAAAACCTTGTAAATGACCTGTACGCAAAGGATATTTCCCGGAAGATCAATTCCACTTTTGAAACAATGCGGGCAAAGGGACAGATTACCAGCGGGCATCCGCCTTATGGATATCTGCGCTCCTGTGAGGATAAGCACCGGCTGGCTGTTGACCCGGAGACGGCACCTGTGGTGGAAAATATTTTTAAATGGAAACTGGAGGGGGACGGGACGGCGCAGATTGCCAGAAGGCTGAATGACGGCAGGGTGCTCTCACCGCCCATGTTTCATTACCTGCATGGCAACAGGAAGGATAAGCCGTCCGGGACCGGTGCCATATGGAAAGCACACCACATCCGGTTTATGCTGTGCAACCTGACCTATGCAGGGCATACTGCCCAGGGAAAGGTAAAGGAGTCCTTAAGTGACGGACTGCCGCTCCGGAAAACGGCCAGGGAGGAATGGGTCATTGTAAGGGATACCCATGAGGCAATCGTTGACCAGGAAACCTTTGATAAAGTGCAGGAACTTGTGGAACGGCGTAGTCGGGAATCTAAAAGCATACGGGGAAAATATGAAACCACGGAGAATATCCTGAAGGGGCTGCTTGTCTGTGCAGACTGCGGTGAAAAGATGGTGAGGCATAAAAGTGTGTCCCCAGCAGGAACGGCCAGGTACGTTTTCCAATGCAGGACCTATGCCGAGAACCTGGGAGGGCAGGGCTGTACCATTAAAAGCGTGGGGGAGCCGGAATTGAAGGAGTGCATCCTGCAGGCTTTGCAGGCGCAGATTAATCTGGCTGTGGAACTGGAAGGGATGCTGGAACGGCTGCAGGAACGGCCGGAATTTAGGAAAAAAGGGGATAAGCTGGCCGACATGCAGAGGCAGGTGCAGCAGAAGATCAAGAGAAACCTGTCCTTGAGGGCTTCCCTGTTTGAATCCCTGAATGACCACACACTGACGGAGGCGGAGTATCTGTCCATGAAAGCGCAGTATGAGGAGGAAGCGGAGAGGCTTAGGCTTAAGTCTGATGAACTCAGGAAAGAAGAGGAACAGCAGATTGCATCCCTTTCCCCGCAGAATAAGTGGATTACTGCGCTGAAAAAATACCAGACGGTAAAGGCAGCCACGGGGACAGGAATATTCCCGCAGGATATGGAAATTTCCCGACAGATGGCGCTGGAACTGATCAAATATATCAAGGTTTCCGGATACAATGAAGTCCGGATTGTCTGGAACTTTCAGGATGAATTTGCCCGGCTTGCCCTGGAAGCGGGGAGGTTCGGGAAAGCAGGCAGTGAGGAAACGGATGCAGCCGGAAGATGCAGGGAGGCGGGAGTATGAAGACTATTGCGCTTTATATGCGCCTTTCCAGTGAAGATGCCCATGAAGGGGAGAGCTGCAGCATTGCCAACCAGAGGGCGCTGCTTACGGATTATGTCAGAAGCCACAGAGAGTTTGATGGCTGGAATGTGTTGGAATTCTGCGATGACGGGTACAGCGGCGTCAGCTTTGAACGTCCGGGCTTGCAGAAACTGCTCTCTCTGGCAGGCGGGACGGTAAACTGCATTGCGGTAAAGGATTTTTCCCGGTTTGGCCGGAACTTGGTGGAGGTTGGGGATTACCTTGATCAGATATTCCCGTTTCTGGGGGTGCGGTTCATCGCCGTCAATGAAGGCTATGACAGCGGCCAGGGGCCGGGCAGCTCTGTCAGTTTAGATGTATCCTTGAAAGCCCTGGTTTATGAGATGTACAGCCGTGACGTGTCTGAGAAGATCCGGTCAGTGAAGCATACGAAGATGCGCAGGGGGGAGTATCAGGGTATCATAGGATTTTATGGTTATAAGAGATCGAATGCCGTAAAAGGCAGACTTGAGGTTGACGGACCAGCTGCGGAAGTGGTGCAGCGGATCTTCCGGATGGCGGCGGAAGGCATTTCCCCTACAGACATCGCAGTAGCGCTGAACCATGACGGGATTCCGTCGCCCCTAATGTACCGGAGAGAGAACCATACCGACGGGGGGCACAGTTGGAGGGTGGCAGGGGATATGACATGCTGGACTCGGGAGAATGTGCGCCGCACCTTATGTGATGAGCGTTATACGGGCAGACTGATCAGCCATACAAGAGCCAAGGAGGATGTTTCCGCTAAAATCTCCAAACTCTTACCCAAAGAAGAGTGGATCATAGCGGAGGATGCCCATGAAGCCATCATATCAAAGGAAATGTTTGAACAGGCGCAGCGGGTCCTGAGACATACCCGGCACACAAAAAAGCAGGCAAAGCCATACCAGCGCTTCCGGGGGCTTGTGAAATGTGCATATTGCGGCAGAACGCTTACAAGAAACAATGGCAAAAAGCCTTACTACTATTGCATTACCAGAAGGGCGCTGCCTGAGAACCCTTGTAAAGATGTTTATCTGGAGGAGGATAAGCTGGAGGAGAGCCTGCTGCAGGCCATCCGGGTTCAGGTACAGCTTGCACAGCATAGTGAGGATGCACAGCCAGACGGGCAGACGGAAGAAAGCATTCTGCGGGAGAAGCTTCAGGAATGCCAGAGGGCTATGGAAAAATGCAAAGCCAGGCAGGCGGCTGCCTTTGAGGATTATGCGGAAGGACGCATCCAGAAGCAGGAATATCTGTCCCGGAAGAAAGAAATATCAGGACAGCAGGAGGAAGCAGCCAGGGAGTATGCAGAGCTGTCTGAGAGACTGGCGGAGGCTGTATCGGACAGGGGAAGAGAAACGGTGGATCTGGGGCGGTATGCTTTTGTAAATGATTTGACACGGGAAGTGCTGGAAGAACTTGTGAAAGTAGTGCGGGTCAGTGAAAAAGATACTTTGGAGATTGTCTGGAACTTTAAGGAGTGAAATTAAGGATGCTTTCTGAAATTTGATCGGAGGGCATCCCAAACCTTGCAGAACGGGGAATAGAGTGCTATGCTTTAGGCGGGATGAATGTCATGTAAGAATACGGACATGCGGGAAACATATTTTTTTATGTATGTCTTGACACGAGCTGAGGGACACTTAATCGGCAACCACACTTACAGCCACATTCAGTTGAGGAGAGGAAATCGGGAGACGTTCAAAGAAGAACTGATAAAGACCAATGAGATAATCAAGGAAATCACCGGGGAGGAAGTGGAATTTGTACGTCCGCCCTATGGAAGCTGGGACAAATCCTTTGAGAAGGAGCTGAATATGTTCCCGGTGCTCTGGAATGTGGATCCTCTGGACTGGAGTTCAAGCAACGTATCCCGTATCGTGGAGAAGATCGTCAGCAAGACGGGGGAGAATGATATTATCCTGATGCATGATTATTATGACACCAGCGTGACAGCGGCGCTTGAGGCCATAGACGAACTGACGGAGAAGGGGTACACCTTTGTGACGGTGGAGGAGATATTGTTTGATTGACGTGGGTTAAAGGGGTATGATACAATGCAATAGGTAATACAAACAGAGGAAATTTGCAAAAAACAGAGAGGCAAATGCCATTATGTCAAAACAGGACAAGAATTGTCAGGTTCCTACCCCGGGCCAGTATGTGGAACAGATGCTTGACTATGTTGGATATAAACAGGATTTATGGGGACGCAAGGTATTGGAAAATTCCTGTGGAGAGGGTAATATACTTGTAGAAATAGTCAGAAGGTATATCGCTGACAGTAAGGAAAATCAGTTTGATTCAAAAAAGATTGTCAGAGGATTGGAGAAAGATATTGTAGCGTATGAAGTGGACCAGGAGAAAATAGATACTTGTCTAATGCGTTTGAATGATTTGATTTCTTCTGAAAATCTGCCGAAGGTCAAGTGGAATATTAAGAATCAGGATTTCCTGAAAAGTGAAGAACAGAATATTGAATTTATAATCGGTAATCCGCCGTACGTTACATATCATGATCTTACGCAGCAGGAAAGAGAATTTCTACAGAAAAAATTTTCTGTATGTCAAAAAGGAAGATTTGACTATTGTTATGCTTTTATCGAAGCCAGTGTCAGGGCGTTGGCGGATAATGGAAAAATGATATATCTGATACCGTTTAGTATCTTTCGCAATCGGTTTGCAGCGGGATTAAGGACTTTTCTTAGAAATTATATTACAAAAGTCGTTGATTACAGGAGCATTAGTGTGTTCCCCGGAATAACCTGTTCAGCATCGCTGATTTTCTGTGAAAACGGATGTATGCAGAATAGAGTTGAATATGTGGACATTTTAGCACAGAAAAAAATCTACGTGGAACGTTCCTTGTTAAATGAAGATGGAAGCAAGTGGATCTTTAGCAAAACAATAGGCGGAAACAGAAGGTTCGGCGATTATTTTAGTGTTCATAACAGTGTTGCGACATTATGTAATGAGGCTTTTTTATTTTTGGCGAAAGAAGAAAGCGGAAAGTGCTATATTATTGACGGGATGCCTGTAGAAAAGGAAGTTACATTACCTGCCGTAAGTACCAAAAGCAGCAGAGCATCGAAAAATGGCGGAGGGGAAGTCAGGATAATTTTTCCCTATAAGCTGGTAAGGGGTAAAATTGTACACTATTCGGAGGATGAATTTAAAGACGAATATCCGCATGCCCGGAAATATTTATATCAATTTCATGATGATTTATGTAAAAGAAAAGCAGACGAAAAAGCGAAATGGTTCGAATACGGGAGGAGTCAGGCATTAGCGGAGGTTTTTAAGGAAAAGCTTGTAATGCCAATGGTTATAACAGATTCTACCAGGACATACATAGCAGAGCAAAATGCAATTCCGTATGCGGGATATTTTATTACGGTAAATCCTGATTGTGGTATGACTTTGAAAGATGCTAAAACTGCGCTTGAGAGTAATCAGTTTTATCAATATGTTCAAGAGGTTGGGACGCCTACAACGGTATCTTCGTACAGAGTATCTGTACACGATATCAATGAATTCATGTTTTAACAGGAGTATAAATGGTCAGAAATCTTTATTTTAAAACAAATTCAAGACATATAGGACAGCTGGGCAGAGAGCTTGTAACTGACTTTGTTACCGCACTGGTTGAGCTTGTGAAGAATTCCTATGATGCAGATGCCGGCAGTGTGCAGATCAGGATTGAGAATGCCAATACACCATACAGTCGAATCGTTGTTACAGATACAGGCAGTGGTATGACACAGGAAGAATTTGAAAAGAAATGGATGGTTATCGGTACAAGTAATAAGGTCAGTGAGCCATATACACCTAAGGGAAGGAAGCGGACAGGCAAAAAGGGAATCGGACGTTTTTCCGTAGAAAGACTTGCGGAGAGGGTGACAATTTACTCCTTTACTGACCATGAGGATTTTACAGTATCCATCAATTGGAATCGGTATGAGGAGATTTCAGTAGATGCATTAAAGCAAAGAATCAGGATATTGCGGGAAGGAAAGGATGTCTCCGCGGCGAAATTTATTGCCAACCAATTGGAATTTTTTCTGTTATCAGAAGGTGTTGACGAGCAGGACAGAAAGATTGCAGAACAATATGCCGGGGTGGTTGATGATTACGAGATCCTTTTTCAGGAAAGTGTTTTGTCTGATATAGAGAAGCGGATAATTCCGGTGTTGGAAAAGCAGGAAGGCAATGAACATGGTATTGAGGAAATCGGTAATCCCTTAAAGCAGATAACGGACAGATATACAGAAGATAGCTTTAAATTGTTAAAGGAATTAAAAGGGCGGGAAGGAGAGAAAAAAAATGACGATAAAGTAACAGGAATGGTGCTGGTGCTTGATCGTCTGCGTGATAACTGGCGACAGAAGGACATTGACAAGCTTCAGAAGGAACTGAGGCTTCTCGTGGCACCTGAATTTATTGAAAAAGATCCCTTTTATATTGAACTTGTGGCAGACCAGTTCAAAATACCGGAAGAAATGTCAGTCAATGATATTCTGCATATGAGGTATGCCAAATTGGAAGCAAGCATCTCAGATGAAGGAAAAAGGTCTGCAATTTTCTATCAGGATAATGACGGAAATCGGAGAGAAGTCACGGATCAATATGAAATTCCGTTGCTTTGCGGGGATATTTCTTTTGAACTGTACTATTTTCTGAGAGATGCTGCTCATATGAAAAATGAAACCTATGACTATCGTTTTGCACTGCGAATTCTTGATACATATTGCGGAATCAAGATATACAGGGATAATTTCAGGGTAAAACCATACGGTGAAATCGGTAATGACTGGCTGGAGCTAGATAAAAGTAAAGTAAAGTATACAAATGAATACAAAGCAGGCAATAACCAGACCGTTGGTGTAATTAAGATTTCTGACAGGACAAATCCATTATTGATCGATGCGACAAACAGAGAGGGCATTATTGAGAATCAGGCATATGAACAGCTGAAAGAGTTTATACTTCGATGCATTAATATTATCTCTGATGTAAGAAGAGAAGCATTTGAAAAAACCAAATCCGAGTTAGACAAAGCGAAAGATGCGAAGAGGGAGCATCAGCAGAAAGAGGAAAAGTATAAACGTGAACAGGAAAAACGCTTTCAGAATACAATGAGTCTGCTGAAAAGCGGAGCGTCTGTAAAGGTGGTACAAAGTGAATTTGAGAGATGGAGACGGGACGAGGAACGGTATCAGAAAGAAAAGGAAGAGCAGTATGAGCAGACGGAGAATGCATATCAGAAAGTATTAGAATACCAGGAAAACGAGTTATCCATGTACAAAAATCTTGCTACATTAGGGATTCTGACGGGTAATTTCGGGCATGAGACGCAGGATATCATTTCGAGAATCGGAAATAGTATTGCATATTTTGAGGCGTTAATACCCACAATAGAAAACAGGCATTTCGGAAACGTTACAGGTATTTTAAAGTCTGATTTCGCACGGATTGAAGGTTATAGCTCCATGATTGTGGAGTTTCTGCGCAAACACAAGAGGGACGTAAAGGAAAACCTGGATTTTGGCAGGGTTCTGAATGATATTTGTCGTTTGTATTTGGGTATGCTTCTGGAGTTTCAGATTGAATTATCCTGGAATGCGCAGGAGGAAATCAGTTTTACCATGCGACAGATCGATCTGGAATCTATTATAATCAATATGATAACCAATGCGTTTGAACAGCTAAAAGGCAGATCAAAAAGAGTGATCCGTATACGGTTTTCACAGGAACAGGAAAACATTTTTCTGGAATTTGAAGACAGCGGAAACGGAGTGCCTGCAGATAAACGGGAAGAAATTTTTCAGGCGTTTGTGACTACGAAGGAGGATGGGATAGGCTTAGGGCTTAATATTGTAAGGGACATTGTATTAAGTTATGGCGGAATAATAAGTGTATTGGACTCAGAAGAATTAGGCGGTGCAAAGTTCCTGATTCATTTTGAGAAGAAGGAGAAACAATAATGAAAGAGTTGCTGGGTTTATATATTGAAGATGATATAAGTAATGTCATGGTGCAGCAGGCCAGATTTGACCTGTTTGAAGGGATCAGTATAAAAGGGCTGGAAGCATTACCGGATAAGGTTGAGGATTTTTATCCGATTATTGTCAGAGACAATATTGATTTCCTGATAATCGACCATGAGCTTGATAAGCAGCCGGTATCTTATAAGGGATGTGATGCGTTAAATGAGATACGTAAACATGACAGTACGATATATGCGATCTTACTGACCAATTATCCTTTGGCAGATTATAAGGAAGAATTGGGAGCTTATGACTATCAGTTGACCAAAAGTGAAATGAAAGAAGCCGGAAAAATTGAGGAGGTTGTTCAGAAGATCAAGAGGGCCTGCGAACTGAGGTGCGACAATAAATTGCTGGCAGAAATGGAACTGCGGCAGAAGGAAAAAGAGGATTTGATCAATGAGTTGAGGAGCTTTGCAGCAACCGGGAAGAAAGGGTAACTGATGGATTACGAAAGAAAAAAGCGTTGGGTAAATTACAGTCATATAAAATGCAAGATGTACTTACGCAACGATTTTCGTTTTGAATGTGCATATTGCCGGATGAGGGAACGGGATACAGGTGTTTGGAGCGAAAATAGTTTTGAAAAAGACCATTTTATTGCAAGAGCTTCGGGAGCAGAAGGCGATCTTGATTCTTATGACAATATGATTTACGCATGTTCAAAATGCAACGGTACAAAATCAGATATAAATACTGATTTGCTGTTAAATCCATGTAAGGATGATATTTATTCGGGAGATCACCCTCATGTTAAAAATCTCGGTAGGAGTGGTCAATATCAGCTGAGCGGCAACACAACCGAAGGCCGGCAATACATAGATAATTTACAGTTGAATTCAAAGTTTTACAGGGAGATGAGAGAAAAGCAGGAGCAGGCGAATGAGGACGATCATGAGTTAGAGAAGCTGATCAATGAGATTTCGGATGGTTCTGATGTTCCGAAATATTTATTGCATAAACTGAGAGCATTGATATATAATAACTACTCGATTCATCTGAACGATCAGCTGGATGCTGCGTTCAGATGCGGCCATTCTAAGGCCGGACAGGCATTTCAGGAGGTATTGGATATTTTAGATAAGTTATCTGTTTCGTATGAATTACTGTTTGCAGAAAATGACTTTGATATTAAAGTTCAATATAATGGCAAAGAATACTTATGCGAGATTGTGCTGAACGATAACGCTGAGATACCGATCAGGAATATTCGAGTGAAGAAAGAGCAAAGAGAAAGCTGGTTGTCAGAGGATGGTGAGCATGGGATCATGTATTATTATATGAGGACCGGAAGACTGGAATTTTACAGTGTTGGTGAAGAAAACAAGTTATTGGCCTGTTTAAAAGACGGTTAATGTATAACTCTGCTTTTTGATAGTTTGTGAATCGTATATCGTTGATAACTGGGAAAGAGCATTTTGCAGGTGCTCTTTTCTGTTTATCAGCTCTAAGAGCAAAAATATAGAGGATTTGGTCCTTACTTGACATCGGCAGACGACAGTCCACATCACTTCCATCCGGATTCCGGATCAAGTGGAAGAACGAATGACAAACATGGAAGTAACAGAGAAAATTACTGCATGGCGGCAATTGAACAGGAGGGAAAGTATGATAAGTCAGACCTTGCGTGAAGCAAGAAAATACGAAGATACAATGGAGGCAGGAATTACGGCAGAAGAACGTCCCGAGTATCATCTGTCTGTCAGAGTGGGATGGATGAATGATCCCAACGGATTTTCTTATTATAAAGGGGAGTATCATCTGTTTTATCAGTATAATCCGTATGATTCTGTCTGGGGTCCTATGCATTGGGGACATGCGGTAAGCAGGGATCTCCTGCATTGGGAGTACTTGCCGGCAGCACTTGCTCCGGATTCCTTTTATGATAGGGATGGATGCTTTTCAGGCAGCAGCGTGGAACTGCCTGACGGCAGGCAGCTGCTGCTTTATACCGGTGTGGTAAAACAGCAGCAGCCGGACGGAGGTTTTAAGGAGATTCAGACCCAATGTATTGCAGTTGGGGACGGAAGGGATTACGAAAAGTATACGGCCAATCCCGTATTGACAGAAAAGGATCTGCCTGTGGGTGGAAGCAGGTATGATTTTCGGGATCCGAAGATATGGCGGGAGCAGGATGGAACCTATCGCTGTGTTGTAGGAAACTGCACCAGTCAGAGGGATGGCCAAATACTCCTGTACAAGAGTCCGGATGGTTTTCATTGGGAATTTATGTCCGTACTTGCTGCAAACAACGGAAGATTCGGCAGTATGTGGGAGTGTCCGGATTTTTTTGAACTGGACGGGAAATATGTATTGATCACCAGCCCCCAGGACATGATGCCCAAAGGCTTTGAATATCATAACGGGAATGGCACTCTGTGTCTGATCGGAAGCTATGATGCGGAGTCAGGCTGTTTTACGGAGGAAGCAGACCAATCCATTGATTATGGTATTGATTTCTATGCACCGCAGACCTTATTGGCTCCCGACGGCAGAAGGATTATGATCGGCTGGATGCAGAATTGGGATACCTGTAATCTGCGGGACACAGAACGATCCTGGTTCGGACAGATGACTCTGCCCCGTGAACTTTCAATAGAAAACGGACGTCTGATGCAGAAACCGGTGAGAGAGCTGGAAAACCTGCGCGGGCCGGCGGTTAGATATGAGAACGTGAGATTTACGGATACGATCAGACTGGATGGGATTCACGGAAGAAAGATTGATATGGAGA
>JAIDME010000180.1 GCA_029050705.1 Acetatifactor sp. | reverse complement strand
GGCCATTGTGACCCACAATATGCAGCAGGCGGCCAGAGTTTCGGATGAAACGGCCTTTTTCCTGATGGGAGAGCTGGTGGAATACTCCTCTACGGCAGCTCTGTTCTCCAGACCCAGGGATAAGCGGACGGAAATGTATGTGACGGGACATTTCGGATAAAAGTGTCACAGAGAACGGTTACCGAAAAAGATGACAGCCACCATGCCGGGGCCGGTGTGGGCTCCGATGATGGGGCAGAGCAGCATTTTCGTAATATCAGCCTGAGGATTGACAGCTTTTACAAGCTGTTCCAGTTCATCCGCATGCTCGGGGCAGTCTCCGTGGACGATATAGACCCGGTTTCTGCTCTCGTCCCGGGCGGCGGCATATTTGCCTGCCAGCTCCTTTAGGGCCAGCTTGTATCCCCGCTTTTTCTCAAGGGTGATCAGATGTCCCTCACCGTCAATCTTCAGCAGGGGCTTGATGTTCAGGGCAGTGCCCAGAACGGCGGTGGTTGCGGGAATTCTGCCGCCGCGCTTCAGGTACATCAGATCATCTACCATAAACCAGTGCACCACTTCCTGTCTGTGCTCGTTCAGCCAGGCAGCATTTTCGTCGATGGAAAGTCCTGCCGCACGGTTTTCAGCGGCGGCTTCTACTATGAGCCCCATGCCTCCGGTGGCGCAGAGGGTATCAACGGCCACTACCTTGGCATCGGAATATTCTTCGGCAAGCTCTGCTGCCGCCAGGTTGACGGAGTCGAAGGTTTTAGTCAGACCGCTGGAAAGGGACAGGTAGAGGACGGATTTCCCTTCGGCCAGCAGGGGGGCGAAGGTCTCCATATAGGAGTGGGGAGTTATCTGGCTGGTGTGGGTTTCCTTTCCGGCCCTCTGAGCATCATAGAACTTTTTTAAAAAGTCAGGGGTCTCCAGGTTGACACACAGGCGCTCTTCCTCGCCCACAGTATAGTTCATGGCAACAAAGCGGATGTCATATTTATCGATGACGGCAGGGTCAATGTCCGCGGAAGCGTCTGTATAGATCAGATAATCATTCATGGCATATTCTCCTTTTCATTGTCTATCTGGCATCGTCTTCTCCGGTGTCCTCACTGTCGGATTCAGCCTGCTCCGCAGGCTCCTCGGGCAGTGTCATCAGTACCTTTTTAATGCGGTTCTGGTCGATACCCTGCACCTTCAGGTGAATGCCGTTCTCCAGGATAACTTCCTCCTCATCCTCAGGCAGACGGTTCAGGCTCTCAATGATGATACCGCTGATAGAATCGTAGTCTTCGCTGTCCAGATCGGTGCCTAGTTCGTCATTGATATCATCCAGTTTCATGCTGCCTTCTACCAGCCAGGTACGCTCGCCTTTTTCCTGGATCAGCTCTTCCTCATCGGCATCGTACTCATCCCGGATCTCTCCTACGATTTCCTCCAGAAGATCCTCCAGAGTTATCATTCCCACAGTGGCACCGTATTCATTCAGCACAAAGGTCACGCTTGTGGTCTTTTCCCGAACTTCGATGAGCAGGTCAGCCACCTTTTTAAATTCATATGTATAGTGGGCGTCCCGCAGAATGTCAGCAACCTGAAAATGTTCCTGATCCTCGGTGAGAATAAAGTCTTTAATATTGATAAGGCCAATGATATTGTCCTGGTCGTCCTGATATACGGGAAGACGTGTGTACATAGATTCGCGGAACACCTGAAGAACCTGTTCGTAAGAATCGGATACGCTGACAGACACCATATTGATTCTGGGAACCATGATGTCCTTTGCAAGAGCGTCGGAAAAGTCAAACACATTGTAGATCATTTCCCGTTCCTCGGACTCTATGATACCGTCCTCGTGGCTGACCTCTACGTAGGTACGCAGTTCCGCCTCGGTCATGGTAGTGGTTTTCTTGTTCGGATCAATTCCCAGCAGCCGCAGGATAACGCCTGAAAGCTTGTCTAACACGAAGATTACCGGGGTCATAAGCTGCATGAGCCCGTATATGATCCCGCTGTACGTTAAGGAGAGTTTTTCTGAGGAAAACATTGCCCAGGTTTTCGGGACAATTTCGCCGAAGACCAGGACCACCAGGGTCAAAATACCGGTGGCAATGCCCACTGCCAGGTTGACGCGGGCGGCCAGAGTAGTCGCCAGCGAAGCCGCTGACAGATTCACGATGTTGTTGCCGATCAGGATGGCGCTGAGCATCTTGCTGTAATTTTCCAGTATTTTGTTGACTCTCGCCGCGCGCTTGCTGCCCTCCTCCTCAAGGCTGCGCATCCGCACACGGTTCACTGTGGTCAGGGCGGTCTCCGCAGAGGAGAAAAAGCCTGACAGAATGATAAGTACAAACAGTATCACAAGTTGTATGGCACCTGGGGTATCCAAAAAAACCACTCCTTTTTACACATATTTTACTACATAATATACATGATAGGAAAAGCAGTTGTCAAGTTTGCCGTAATTGCCTCATATTCTTTAATAAAAATCACTACACGGACATGGAGGAAACTATGGAACAATCGTCTAAGGTCAGCGGGATACCGGTAGTTTTTCTGCTGAAAAGTCTTTTATTTTCTTACATATTGACAGGAGTTTTTCTTGCTCTTTTGTCCTTTTTGCTCTACAAGCTGGGATTTGGGGAAAAGGTGGTAGCGATTGCGATCATCGCAATTTATGTGGCCGCTACCTTTTTCGCGGGATTTATGGCAGGGAAAAAGATGCAGAGCCGGAAGTTCCTGTGGGGACTTCTGGAGGGAGCCGCATATTTTCTGATTCTGGCGGTGATTTCTGCCTTCGCAGGGGAGGAAAGCGTCACATTCGGAAAATCTTTTTTTACCACCATGGCGCTCTGCGCGGGCGGCGGTACGCTGGGAGGAATGCTCAGTTGACAGTTTAGCCATGCCATTCATAAATCGCCGGAATATACATTTTCTATGGTGAGTAACAATATTGCCGGCGATTTATTTCATGTCGGGCGTGCGCCCTATAGAATTAATGGTTGAACTTTTCGCAAAAAAGTATTTTACAAAAGAAAATTTTATGATATACTAGGTGTGCTTGTTAATTCGTAAGGAATGAAGGATAAGGAGGCAAGTATCATGAAGCACATTAAGACTTTGACAACAAGGAATCTGAAGGAGTCCATGAAGAAGGGCGGCTGCGGCGAGTGCCAGACTTCCTGCCAGTCTGCATGTAAGACATCCTGTACAGTGGGAAATCAGAGCTGTGAGAAGATTAAATAATTGACAGTGAGATTAATTGACCGGGGCAAGCAGCGATTCATGTCGCTGCTTGCTCTTTGTGGAAAGGAAATACATCTGTGATACATCAGTATAAGAGTAACGGGTACAATATTATAATGGACGTGAACAGCGGCTCCGTTCATGTGGTGGACGATATTGTCTATGATATGATTCCGCTGGTGGAACCTCTGGTAAACGAGGGAATCAAGGACGCGGATACCATCAAGGCAGCGGTTTTGAACCTTGCAAACATTCCTTATCCCGAGGAGGAAATCACCGAAGCGGTGGATGAGGTGTTGGAGCTGGAGGCAGCAGGCCAGTTGTTTGCTCCCGATATTTACGAAAATTATGTGTTTGATTTCAAGAACAGGCAGACTGTGGTAAAGGCGTTATGTCTACATATCGCCCATGACTGCAACCTGGCCTGCAGATACTGCTTTGCAGAGGAAGGAGAATACCATGGAAGAAGAGCGCTGATGAGCCTTGAGGTGGGAAAAAAGGCGCTGGATTTCCTGGTGGCAAATTCAGGAAACAGAGTTAATCTGGAAGTGGATTTCTTTGGAGGCGAGCCCCTGATGAACTGGCAGGTGGTAAAGGAGCTGGTGGAGTACGGCAGAAGCCTGGAGGAGCCCTTCCACAAGAAATTTCGGTTTACCCTGACTACCAACGGTGTGTTGTTAAACGATGACATCATGGAGTTTGCAAATAAGGAGATGGCGAACATCGTCCTCAGTATCGACGGACGAAAGGAAATCAACGATCAAATGCGTCCCTTCCGGGGAGGACAGGGCAGTTATGACCTGATTGTGCCAAAGTTTCAAAAGGTTGCGGAGAGCAGAGGACAGACGGCCTATTATGTGCGGGGCACTTATACCCACAACAATCCGGATTTTGCAGAAGATGTCCTTCATCTGGCCGATTTGGGATTTAAGCAGATTTCCGTGGAGCCGGTGGTGGCGAAGCCCGAGGATTCATATGCCATTCAGGAGTCGGATGTACCCGGGCTGAAGGAAGAGTATGACCGGCTGGCAGCGGAGATGATAAAAAGAAAAAAAGAAGGAAGGGGTTTTAATTTCTTCCACTTTATGATAGATTTGGAGGGTGGGCCCTGTGTGGCAAAGCGCCTGTCCGGCTGCGGCTCCGGCACAGAGTACCTTGCGGTAACCCCTTGGGGCGACCTATATCCCTGTCATCAGTTCGTGGGTAACGAGGATTTTCTCATGGGGAATGTTTATGAAGGTATCACCAGAGAAGACATCAGGGACGAGTTCAAGTGCTGTAATGTCTACGCCAAGGATAAGTGCAGGAAATGCTTTGCAAAGTTCTACTGCAGCGGCGGCTGTGCGGCGAACTCTTATAATTTCCACGGGAACATTAACGATGCATATGACATAGGCTGCGAACTGCAGCGGAAGAGAATTGAATGTGCGATCATGCTGAAGGTTTCCGAGATGGATGAGCAGGAAGAAAGCTTATTCCCGGAAAGTGAATGATATAAAATGAAAGATATAAAGTGAAAGACAGAAAGGACGAAAGAATCATGAAAAAGAACAAAGCCATTGTGATACTGCTTTGTATTGTGCTGCTTCTGGCGGGAGTGACCTATGTCGACGTGTTCGGCGTCAATGCGGCCGGGGATGGCAGCGCGTCCACTATCAAGCTGGGCCTTGATCTTGCGGGCGGTGTCAGCATCACCTATCAGGTAGTGGGGGATGAGTCTCCCAGTTCCACCGATATGGCGGACACCATTGCGAAGCTTCAGAAGCGTGTGGAGCAATACAGCACGGAGGCCATTGTGTATCAGGAAGGGTCTGACAGAATTAACATTGAGATACCGGGTGTCAGAGATGCTAATGCCATCCTGCAGGAGCTGGGAAGGCCCGGAGCGTTGTATTTTATTGCACAGAGGGATCCTCAGGGAAACACCAATTATGCAAGACAGGCAGACGGCACTTACGTGATGTACAAGACCATTGACGAGCTGCTGGCTGACGGCTCTATCCTTGTGACAGGCACCGACGTAAAGGATGCCCAGGCAGGCAGCACGCGCGACCAACAGCTGGGTAACGTGGAATATGCAGTGCTTCTGACCATGACCGACGAGGGCAGAGAGAAGTTTGCAGAGGCCACCCGGAACGCACTGAGCAAGGGTGAATCTCTTGGTATTTATTATGACGGCAGCATTATCAGCGCTCCCGGAGTCTCTGTGGTCATTACGGACGGCAGTGCCCGGATTTCCCCTATGGAATCCTATGAGAAAGCCGAGAATCTGGCTTCCACCATACGTATCGGCGGTCTGAAGCTGGAGCTGGAGGAGCTGCATTCCAAGGTGGTGGGTGCCCAGCTGGGCATGGATGCCATTTCCACAAGCCTGACAGCCGGATTCATCGGCTTGTGCCTTGTAGCCCTGTTTATGATCGTTATGTACAGGATTCCCGGTCTCGGGTCCGCCATTGCGCTGCTGGCCTACACAGCGCTGGTAGTACTGCTGCTGAAAGGCTTTGACATGACCCTGACCCTGTCCGGTATTGCGGGCATTATCCTGTCCATCGGTATGGCGGTGGACGCCAACGTTATCATTTTTGCTCGTATCCGGGAGGAGCTTGCTACCGGAAAGACAGTGCACAATGCTATCAAGATTGGTTTTGACAAGGCTTTGTCCGCCATTGTGGACGGCAATATCACCACGCTGCTGGCAGCAGGGGTGCTGCTGCTCTTAGGGCCCGGTTCCGTGAAGGGGTTTGCCCAGACCCTTGCCCTTGGTATTGTGGTTTCCATGTTTACGGCCCTGGTGGTGACAAGATATATTCTGTATGCGTTTTATGCCATCGGCCTGAAGAGTGAAAAGCTCTACGGTGTCGGTAAGGAGCATAAGACGCTGGATGTCCTCTCCAAAAAGGGTATCTTCTTCGCAGTTTCCCTGGCGCTGATCGTGGCGGGCTTTGTGGTCATGGGTGTGAGCAAGGCAACTACCGGGGACGCTTTGAATTACAGTCTGGAGTTCAAGGGCGGGACTCAGACTACGGTAATGTTTAACGAGAAAATAGATCTGGAGACGGCCAACGAAAAGATTGTACCCCGCATTGAGAGCATTACGGGAAGCACTGTACAGATTCAGACTGTGCAGGATTCCAACGAGGTAATCTTCAAGACCAACAGTTTGACTGTGGAGCAGAGAGAAGCTGTCAATCAAATGCTTATAGGTGATTGGGGCATTGAGGAAAAGCAGATTACATCTGAGACCATCAGTTCCACCATAAGCAATGAGATGAAGTCTGACACCGTCATTGCAGTGGTGGTGGCAATCGTCTGCATGCTGATTTATATCCGGATCAGGTTCAAGGACCTTCGCTTTGGTCTAAGCAGCATCATAGCCCTGCTTCACGATGTGCTGGTGGTACTGGCCTTTTATGCGGTGGCGAAGGTGTCTGTCAGCAATACCTTTGTGGCGTGCATGCTTACCATTGTAGGTTACTCCATCAACGCTACCATCGTCATCTTCGACCGTATCCGTGAGAACATGGCAGTGATGTCTGCTAAGGATGATCTGAAGGATATTGTGAACAGGAGTATCACCCAGACCATGTCCAGAAGTATTTTTACCTCACTGACTACCTTTATCATGGTAGCAGTGCTGTATGTTCTGGGTGTAACAAGTATCCGCGACTTTGCATTGCCGCTGATGGTGGGTATTGTCTGCGGTACGTATTCCTCTATCTGCCTGGCAGGCGGCATGTGGTATCTGTTCAGGACAAAAATACAGCCTAAGAAACAACAGCAAAAATAAATTCTTTTTTAAGATTTAGATTAGAAAATAGACACACTTTGGACACATTTCCCGGGTAATATGTATTTCAGATAGTTGATGAACTCACTATCTCCCCCTCATAAGAAAAGTGAAAGAGCCTCGGCGAAAGCCGGGGCTCTTTCGCTGAACTGTGGCACAGCAGGATTAGGTCGCCACGTTTTTTCTTGTGAAAAAGCAGTCTTTGTGTTACACTGTGTTAATAAAAGTCTGGAGGAGTTCATATGAATTTGAGTGGCCGAAAGCAGAAGCCGGAGGGAGGCCTGTACAGGTATATTTGCGGCGCAGCAGCAGCGCTGTTGTCTTTGGCACTGTTTTTGTCTTTATTTCATACGGCGCAGGGAAGGCCGAAGGAGCAGGAGGCAGAGATAGTTGTTTTCGGAGACAGTGTTATGGGAGAGGTCAGGGACGGGACGGCAGTGCCGGCGCAGCTTGAGACAATGATTGGTCGGCGCGTTTATAACTCCGGGTTTGGCGGTACATGCGCGGCCAGGACAGAGCAGAATACAACGTTGGATTATATA
>JAIDME010000018.1 GCA_029050705.1 Acetatifactor sp. | reverse complement strand
CGACGTGCAGAAGAGCGCTTACCTGACTGCCCTTTCCATGAAGGGTGAGACCATTGAGGAGATTACCGGCTCTGCGGAGGCCATGCGGAACCAGGCACTGCCGGTGAACCACGGCATGGAAGTGCTGGAAATTGTGGGGACGGGAGGCGACGGCTCCAACTCCTTCAATATCTCTACCACGGCATCACTGATCATTGCCGCGGCGGGAGTGCCGGTGGCAAAACACGGAAACCGTGCGGCAAGTTCCAAGTCCGGGGCGGCGGACTGTCTGGAGGCGCTGGGAGTCAATATCTCAATAGAGCCTGAGAAGGCGGCTGAACTGCTTCGTGAGGCGAGAATCTGTTTCCTGTTTGCCCAGAAATATCACACGGCAATGAAGTATGTGGGTCCGATCCGTAAGGAGCTGGGCATCCGCACCGTCTTTAATATTCTCGGTCCCCTGACCAATCCGGCGAAGGCAAGTATGCAGGTGATGGGAGTGTATGATGAGAGTCTGCTGGAGCCCATGGCAAAGGTGCTTTCCAACCTTGGGGTGAAAAAGGGTATGGTGGTATACGGGCAGGAAAAGCTGGATGAAATATCTATCTGCGGACCCACCAGCATCTGCTGCTTTAAGGAGGGTAAAACCCAGATGAGTACCATTACACCGGAGAGCGTGGGCTTGAAGTGCGGTGCAAAAGGAGAGCTTCTGGGCGGTACTCCTGCAGAAAATGCGGCTATCACCAGAGCCATTCTGGAGGGCCGGGAGCGGGGAGCAAAACGGGACGCCGCCGTGATTAACGCGGCTGCTGCTCTGTTTGTTGCGGGAAAAGCAGACAGTCTGGCAAAGGCAGTGAAGCTTGCGGAAGAGACCATCGACAGCGGAAAAGCTTTGAGTAAGCTGGAGCAGTTTGTGATGTTGTCCAACAAGTAGGAAATATGTAAAAGCGCGAAGAATGCGCTGGAACTGAAGAGCGGAAATGAGGATTGACATGATTTTAGATGAGATAGCGGCAAAGACAAGAGAGCGGATTGAGGTTGAGAAGAGAAAGATTTCTCCGGCGGATATGAAAGCGCTGGCGGCAGAGGCAAAAGCCCTGCAGTCGCCGGGGGGCGGAGAGGGATTTCACTTTGAACGGGCGCTTGCCAAACCGGGCATGAGCTTTATCTGCGAGGTGAAGAAGGCTTCTCCCTCTAAGGGAATTATTGCGGAGCAGTTTCCCTATGTGGAAATCGGAAAGGAATATGAGACGGCAGGGGCTGATGCAATGTCCGTGCTGACGGAGCCCTTTTATTTTAAGGGAAACAACGATTATCTTTCCGCAATCCGCAGGGAGGTATCCATACCCCTGCTGCGGAAGGATTTCACAGTGGATGAATATATGATCTATCAGGCGAAGTCCATAGGCGCGGACGCGGTGCTGCTGATCTGTGCTATCTTAAGCCCCGGGCAGCTCGCTGAGTATGGAGCAATCGCCCGGGAGCTGGGGCTGTCAGCCCTGGTGGAGGCACATGATGAGGGTGAGGTAGAAATGGCTCTCTCGGCCGGGGCACGAATCATAGGAGTCAATAATCGTAATTTAAAGGATTTCACTGTTGATATTGACAATTCAGTGCGTCTGCGGGAGATGGTGCCCAGGGACATATTGTTTGTATCGGAGAGCGGTATGAAGACCAGGGCGGACATCGCCAGGCTGGAGGAAAACGGTACCGACGGGGTTCTCATTGGTGAAACGTTCATGCGCAGCACGGACAAGGCCGGGCTGCTGAAGGAACTGAGAGGGCAAGTGTGAAAAGAGATAGTGTGAAAACAAAAATTAAGATCTGCGGGTTATCCCGCGGGGTGGACATTGAATATGCCAACAAGGCACGTCCTGACTATATCGGATTTGTTTTCTGGGAGAAAAGCAGACGCCGGGTGACGGCGGAGCAGGCAGCTGCGCTGCGTAAAAAGCTGGATTCGGAGATTCAGGCGGTTGGAGTTTTCGTGGATGCGTCCTGTGATGAAATAATCTCGCTGCTGGAGGCCGGAACCATAGACATTGCCCAGCTTCACGGGGACGAGTCGGAGGAGGACATCCGATATATACAGGCAGTGACCCATAAGCCTGTCATTAAGGCGGTCAGAGTCAGGGACAGGTATGACGTGGAGGCCTGGCTGGACTCCTCGGCAGACTGGCTGCTGTTCGACAGTGGAATGGGAAGCGGTATTACCTTTGACTGGCAGCTGCTGGCAGGGGTGGAGAGAGAGTATTTTCTGGCGGGGGGATTGAATCCGGAAAATTTAAGAGAACTGCCGGAATACATTTGTCCATATGCAGTGGACTTAAGCTCCGGCGTGGAGACCGAAGGGGTTAAGGATTTTGAAAAAATGCGCAGGGCAGTAGACAGTGTGAGAAAAGTATGAAAATCAAAGATTTTCATACACGAAAAATCAAAATAATCTGCAGGGAGGAAATTATGAGTAAAGGACGTTACGGGATACATGGAGGACAGTATGTTTCGGAAACACTGATGAACGAATTGCTTCATTTGGAGGAGAGCTATGAGCATTACAAAAACGACCCGGATTTTGTGAGGGAGTTGAATGTCCTTCTGAATGAATATGCAGGGAGACCATCTCTGTTGTATTACGCGGAGAAGATGACGAAGGATCTGGGCGGAGCAAAGATTTATCTGAAGCGTGAGGATTTGAATCACACCGGCTCCCACAAGATTAATAATGTTCTGGGACAGGCGCTGTTGGCGAAGAAGATAGGCAAGACCCGCATTATCGCGGAGACAGGAGCAGGGCAGCACGGTGTGGCAACGGCCACGGCGGCTGCGCTTCTGGGCATGGAGTGCGAGATCTATATGGGTAAAGAGGATACGGAGCGCCAGGCGCTGAACGTTTACCGTATGGAACTGCTCGGTGCAAAGGTGCATCCCGTCACTACAGGTACGCAGACTTTAAAGGATGCGGTCAACGAGTGTATGCGGGAGTGGACCAACCGGGTGAATGATACTCTTTATGTTTTGGGTTCCGTTATGGGTCCCCATCCCTTTCCTATGATCGTCCGGGACTTCCAGAGTGTGATCAGCCGGGAGGCAAGACAGCAGATTCTGGAGAAGGAAGGAAAGCTTCCGGCGGCTGTAGTGGCATGCGTGGGGGGAGGAAGCAACTCCATGGGCATGTTCTGGAATTTTATTGAGGATAAAGAGGTGGAGCTTATCGGCTGCGAGGCGGCGGGAAAGGGCGTGGACACGGCTCAGACGGCGGCTACGATCGCCACAGGGTCATTAGGGATATTCCACGGCATGAAATCCTATTTCTGTCAGGATGAATACGGGCAGATAGCGCCGGTGTACTCCATTTCCGCAGGGCTGGATTATCCCGGAATCGGACCGGAGCATGCAAACCTGCATGACACAGGCAGGGCGCAGTATGTGCCCGTCACGGATGACGAGGCGGTTGATGCATTTGAGTACATTGCCAGGATGGAAGGTATCATCTGTGCGGTGGAGAGCGCCCACGCTGTGGCCCATGTGCGGAAGATTGCGAAGAATTACAGTCCCGACCAGAGCATTATAATCTGCCTGTCCGGAAGGGGCGATAAGGATGTGGCGGCGATTGCCAGATACCGGGGCGTTGATCTGCACGAATAGGGTGAAAAGAAATAGTGAGAGAAGAACGGGAAAGGGAGGAGAGGTTGAAAAAACATGAAGACTTTAAATAACAAGTTGGATAAAGTGTTTAATACGCCAAACGGAAAAGCGTTTATATGCTTTTTGACAGCGGGGGATCCTGCTGCGGATTGTACCGTGGAATATATTCTGGAGATGGAGAGGGCGGGAGCGGATCTGGTGGAAATCGGCATTCCTTTCTCAGACCCCACCGCGGAAGGTGTGGTCATACAGGATGCCAACATCCGTGCGCTGAAAAACGGAATGACTACGGACGGGGCATTTGAGATTGTGCGGCGTGTCAGGGAGAAATCCCAAATCCCTCTGGCATTCATGACCTATGCAAATCCGGTATTCCATTACGGCTATGACAGGTTTTTTGCAAGGTGCGAGGAGCTTGGCATCGATGCTATTATCATCCCTGATATGCCCTATGAGGAAAAGCAGGAGATGGAGGAGCCTGCAAATGCCCATAATGTGGCGCTGGTTTCCATGATTGCTCCCACGTCTGAGGACAGGATCCAGAGTATTGCCTCCGAGGCGAAGGGATTTATCTATGTGGTATCTTCCATGGGTGTCACAGGGGTGCGCAGTGAGATTAAGACGGACCTTGGCGCCATTGTGGAGAGCATCCGCAAGGTAACGGATGTGCCCTGTGCCATCGGTTTTGGAATCAGCACGCCCGAACAGGCCAAAAAAATGGCGGCAGTGTCCGATGGTGCCATTGTAGGAAGCGCTATCGTGAAGCTGATCGCAAAGTACGGGGAACAGGCGGGACCTGAGATTTACAAATATGTAAAGAGTATGAAAGATGCCGTAGCGGAATGCGGCAGATAATTTAGTAACCATAATCAAAGAACAGGGGGAAGAGCAGCCGGGCGTTTTGCCTGAGCGCTCTTCCCCCTGTGTGATTGCCGGTGAAAATGGATTTGTGCGGCGGCTTACGGTCTTAAGCCCATTCCGCCCTCCAGTGTAAGGGTTTCGCCAGAGAGATACTTGAAATCGGGAGAAGCCAGCTGCACGCAGACGCGGCCGATCTCTTTCTCCACATCCCCGTAATGTCCCATGGGAGGCATGTGTACGTTTGCCTTGAAAGCATCGGGATATGCTTTTTCAAACTGCTCCAGCTGGGCCGTCCATGCCAGCGGACAGATTACATTTACATTGATGCCGTCCTTGCCCCACTCAGTAGCCGCCACTCGGGAGAGACCTCTGATGCCTTCCTTTGCTGCAGCGTACGCACACTGTCCGAAGTTGCCGAACAGTCCTGCACCGGAAGCAAAATTGATGACGGTTCCCTTTGTTTCCTTCAGGTGCGGATAGCACGCCTTCATGTAGTAAAACGCAGCATACAGGCCGGAGTAGAGAGCCAGATCAAACTGTTCCGTGGTGTGATCGGCCAGTGTCACGCCGGAGGCGGATGCCTGGGCGTTGTTGATCAGTACGTCAATTCTTCCGAAAGCGTCCATTGTCTGTCGTACAACATCATTTACGGAAGCTTCATTGTCGGAACCTGCAGAAACATCTGCTGCAATGGCCAGTACCTTGATCCCGTAGAGGCGCTCCAATTCTTCCTTTGCATCTTCAAGTTTTTTAACGTTTCGTCCGGTGATAACCAGATTTGCCCCTTCTTTTGCATAGGCGGTAGCAATACCGTAGCCGATGGAGCCGCAGGAACCATCGGACAGGACAGCTCGTCCGCCGCCTGTGATAATCGCAGTCTTACCTTGTAAAAAACCCATGTTATACCCTCCTGTTTGTTTATTAGGTGCGTTGACCTTATTATAGCAAGTGCAATACGTGCGGTCAAGCAGGAGAGGGCGATCCACAGTATTTTGAAGACTTCCTTTTCAGAATTGCGTGTCCGGTATAAATAGGTTATAATTGCGCTAATAAACAATATTTATAAGAGGATTGGTAAATTGGAAGTGTTACTCTTATGCTGTATGTGGTATTAAGAGAGTTGCAGATTCATAAAAGAGGTCTTGAAATGGATTCAAAAGAAATTTTTAAAGATGTAAATATATATTCTATCAAATTTATTAATAATAAAAATGATATAAAGATAGATTTTATTGATAGTTTGTCTAATAGCGGAAAATTTTGTGGAAGTTTAGTTTGTTTAGATATAAAAATGTTTAATATGGTGACGGGTGAAGATGATGATTTAAGGTTTCCGCAGGTCATCTGTGATGTCTGTACTATAGAAAAGAATGAAAAAATGTATGTTAGCTTAATGGGTGGAAATTATGAAATAGAAATAATTTGTACTGATATAAGGGTCACGAAGTGAGAGCAAAACAAAATTTTATTAAAGA
Organism: Acetatifactor sp.; assembly: GCA_029050705.1. Classification (GTDB taxonomy): domain Bacteria; phylum Bacillota; class Clostridia; order Lachnospirales; family Lachnospiraceae; genus Acetatifactor. The sequence goes on along the minus strand of JAIDME010000018.1, from coordinate 3,434 downwards.
GGGTACTTATAATGGACGAAACAAATGGTTTGAGGCTTATTGAGATCTTGAAGAAAGATAAGGAGAAATTTCGTAAAGAACACGGGGGCTATCAATTGCTTGAAGAGTACTTTAATGGGCTTTCAAAAGAAACTTTACGTGAATTATTATGTTATGAGGATAAAGATATAAGAGCGCTGGCACTTTGGATCATATCTGAATTAGGAAAAGAGACTCCTAAAGATTTTTTAGGAGAAGCAGCAGCTCAAATGAATGATGATGATCCTGCTATTTATCGTTATTCTTCTGAAATAGTAGCTTGGTATGGAACTGGTAAGTATATGGATGACTTTATGAGGATATATATAGATACACTTACTGCTTCCGGCATTACGGCTATGCTTCATAGTGATGATAGTGTAATCAGGAAATATGGTGTTATAGCTGCTTCAAAGGTTTATGAAAAGTACCCTGAGATTATAAATGAATCAGTAACTTCTGAAGATTTAGATGTTCAAGATTATGCAAAACGTGAAGTGCGGGCCAGAGATAGAATTGCTCAGTTGGACGCTCAGTGGCGTAATTGCAAACGAAAACAATAATGCTTCCGGCAGGCCAGTCGGCGAAAAGCCGGCTGGATGCTTTTTTTTGAGGAAAAGGTTCCGAGATGCGCAACTTACCGTTCCTAAATCGCAGTTTACCTAAAATTCATTGCGGAAAATGTCAGTTTGCTATATGTTGATGACAACCAGACTGGAAAAATAATCGGAGGAGCATCGCGTGGAAAAAATTATTGAGGTAAAAGGATTAAAAAAATATTTTAAAGAAGTAAAAGCCGTAGATGACATCAGCTTTACGGTAGAGAAAGGAGAACTGTTCGGATTTCTGGGAATCAACGGAGCGGGTAAGTCCACCACGATCAACATGCTCTGTACTCTTTTTGCTCCCACAGCCGGAGAAATCGATATCTGTGGCTGCAGGCTGGGAAAAGAGGATAAGAAAATCCGGGAGAGCATCGGGGTGGTGTGGCAGGGCAACTGCCTGGACGACAGGCTGACAGTGAAGGAAAACCTGTATGTGAGGGGCTCTCTGTATGGGTACACGGCAGCGGACTTAAAAAAGAATGTGGAGCGGGTCTGTGACAGGCTGCAGCTGGAGGATATTTATAGCAGGCAGTACGGAAAGCTGTCAGGAGGGCAGAAGCGCCGATGCGAGCTTGGAGCCGCTCTGATAAATACCCCGAAGGTACTGTTCCTGGACGAACCCACAACGGGACTGGACCCGGCAACCAGAAAGCTGGTGTGGGAGAGTCTGGATAAGCTGCGGAAGGAGGACGGCATGACGGTTTTCCTCACCACTCATTACATGGAGGAGGCGGCCAGGGCAGGACATATCGCTATCATTGACAGCGGGAGGATCAGGGAATTCGGAACTCCCTTTGAACTGAAGGAGAAGTATGCCAGGGATAAGCTGCGGCTTTGGCCGAAGCCGGGCAGGCTGGAACAGGTAAAAATTGTGCTGGAGGATGAGTGCAGACGGTGGAATGACCGGACGGAAAAGTCAGGCGGGAAAACATCGGATGGTACGGGAGAGTTTCAGCAGGAGACGGGTGCCTTGTTCGCAGCATTGCCGGGCAGTATGGCAGCACTGCCGATCCTAAGGCAGGTGGAGGACGATATATCCGGTTTTGAACTGGTACAGGGCTCCATGGACGACGTGTTTTTAAATGTGACGGGTAAGAGCCTGGCGGAGCTTAGCCGGGTTTAAGGAGGAGAGAAAAATGGGTACTGTATTTTATTTGACGAAGAGGAATTGTCTGGTATTCTTAAGGGACAGGTCGGCAGTCTTTTTTTCGGTGTTGTCCATGATGATCGTGCTGGGATTGATGGTGGTTTTTCTGGGAAAGATGAACAGTGACAGCCTGGTAGACCTTTTGGCGGAGTTCGGAGGGGAGCGGGACAGGGCGCTGGACGAGAAGAATGCAGCATACCTGATACAGCTCTGGACGCTGGGGGGAATCCTGGCGGTGAACTCTGTGACAGTGACTCTGACGGTGCTGGGAAATATGGTGCGGGATGAGACCAGGAAGCGTATCATGGCATTTTATGTGACTCCGGTGGACAGGGTAAAGCTGTCTCTCGGTTACATTCTCTCGTCTTGGCTGGTAGGGACGGGAATGTGCGTACTGACTCTGGCGGCAGGCGAAGCTTACTTTCTGATCCGTGGGTATGGGATATTGAGTGCAGCGGCTCTCTTGAAGATGGTGGGTATCATTGCACTGTGTGCCTTTACTTTCTCTGCATTAGGTTATCTGCTTGCACTTTTTATACACAGCGACAGCGCCTGGGGCGGGCTGCTTACCGTAATAGGGACTCTGGTGGGCTTTCTGGGCGGAATTTACCTGTCGCTGGGTTCTTTGTCGGAGGGCCTGCAGAATGTTCTGAAGTGTATTCCGGTGCTTCATGGCACTGCGATGCTGCGGTCCGTCTGTACAGAGGCGGCTATAGGAGAGACCTTTGCAGGACTGCCGGATATGGTGGGGGATATCTTCCGAAAGGAGATGGGAGTTACGCTGTTTCTAGGGGAAAAAGAGATCATGCCCTGGCAGCAGGTAGCATTTTTGCTTGTCTATGCTATAATTGCCATAGTGGCAGCGGCACTTGTCAACAGAAAGCGAAAACTGAAGGACCGCTGATGAAGGGAAATAAATATGAAAATAACGATACAGGACTGTCCTCCGGAAGAGGAGGATGAAATCATCGTTCGCTGCAAGCAGATGGATGAGCATCTGCTGAAGCTGATCTATTCTCTGAAGATGGGTCGGGAAAAGCTGACGGTATCTAAAGGAGACAGGATTTTTCAGGTACAGCCGTCGGATATATATTATTTTGAGGCGGTGGACAATAAGGTGTTCGCCTGTATGGAAAAAGAGGTCTTCGACATCAGAAATAAACTGTACGAGCTGGAGGAGCGGCTGAAAAACACGGACTTTTTCAGGGCATCCAAATCTACGATCATCAATCTGGCAAAGGTGAAGGATATATGTCCGGCATTTAACGGGCGTTTTGAGGTTCGTATGGAGAACGGGGAAAAGCTGATCGTATCCAGGCAGTATGTGCCTTATCTGAAGGAAAAGCTTGGGCTTTAGGAGGGCGAGAAATGTTCAGGAGAAAAATGAGTTTTTTGATAAATATTTTCAGTATGGTGACTTCCTGCGTGGTAATTGCAGTGGCGGTTTTTACCACCATAATCAATCCCATAGAGAGAATTGAGGCGGTCATTCTCTGGCAGATTCCGGCGGTGAGCGGGGTTATTACTTTTGTTTCACTGATCTATCCCTGGGACAGGCCCATGGGAAAGCTGGAAATAGTGGTGAGGACGGCTGTCCATTATGTACTGGTCAACTTGATCGTACTTGGAGCCGGTGTCACGTTTGACTGGTATAATCCGAAGAG
>JAIDME010000179.1 GCA_029050705.1 Acetatifactor sp. | reverse complement strand
AAAGTAAAAATGTATATTGGTGGTGAATAGAGGAAACGGAAGATAATAAATTGCATTGAGAGCAGGAAAAGACGGTGTACTGTTCTTGCGCTGGCTTTTTCGGCCTGTCTGCTCACCGGCTGCAGGCTTGCCCGGGAGGAAGTTCAGGTACAGGATTCGGCGGAAGACAGGCTGGTGGGGGTTTTTGTGACGGAAGAATATCTTAATGTTGGAACGCCGGAGCTGACGGTGAATTCCGGGGGAGAAATTTCCTTTGTGGAAAACCGGGAGCGGATTGAAGGAACACTTATTTTTGATGAACACGGGCCGAAGGATATAGTCTTTGACGGAATAGAAGGTTACGGAATGTATTACATTGCGTCATGGAATGAAGAACTGGAAATATACACTTCATATGCGATTGCAGATGATGTTTTCTCGGATAGGTATTGGGCAACGACCGGAAATGATACTTCTGAGGAAAATACGGTTGAGGCAACTATTTATGTGGATCAGGACGGTCCTGCCGGTCTTTTTTATAATCCGGTTTATCAGACTGCCCGGGGCGATGTCTATATGCAGCCGGGAACCGGGCTGTCATGGGCGGGAGGTGTGTGTGGGTCATCTTCAGCGTATACTATGTCGCAGGAATGGAAAGCTTCGGAAAACGGACAGGAAACTGCTTGGAAAAGCAGCTTTATCATACACAATGTCTGTTCGGACGGGACGGTATCTTACAATCTGTTGTTCATGGGAGAAGATAACAGGGTAACGGAGGTTATGACAGGGGATGAACTTGCGAAAATGTGGGAGGCCGGGCAGTGGGAGCTTGTGGTTCCCACAGGAACCGCCTATTTAATTCTGGAGCAGGAGAATGGCAGCGGAGACACCCGGCGCACTATCTGTAACAAAGGAGAAGCGTCGCTGGAATTTCTGCAGAGTGCGGACGGCGGATACATGGTGAAACGGCAGATGAGCATCCTGTGGGAGCAGTTTTGACTGGCTGATAGCAGGCATAACTGAACAGTTGCCGGCATAGCTGTACCAAGCTGAAAAATCTGTACATCCGCCCCGGGTAGTGATATACTGAACATAGTATCCGAAGGCTTGTTTACGGCAGGAAGCCGTTTGCATTTTTAGAGGGGATTTAGTTTTATGAAAAGAAAAGTCAGAGGGATGGCCGGGGCAAGGATTGGAATATTGCTGGCGGTATGCCTGTGCTGCATGACCGGCTGCGGTCAGGGAGGAGCTGGGGAAGAAGGGAGCAATACAGGCACCGCTGCGGCTGGTGCTGCCGAAGGGGAAGAAAAAGCGGATTTTGATCTGGCGGCGGAACAATGGACAGAACCGGGTGCGGCCGAGGACAGCGGAGAAACGTGGACTTTGGTAGAGTACAAGGAGGATTTCGGTCAGAAGGCTCCTGATAAAGGCATGACGAGGGCAAGCGACAGAAGCGCGTCAGATGGTTTCGATTATTACACTCTGGAATATTATTTCAAATGGAACCAGGCAGGGGAGGTAATCCAAAAGTATTATCTGACCCATGTGGATATGCAGACACTGGAAAGCCAGCGGGCTGAACTGACTTTATCAGGAGAAGGGCAGGAGAAGTCAGCGGGACTGACGGAAGACCTGGCGGAAGGACATGCCGATATAGCCGGCATGGATGCGCTGGGCGGAAAGGTATGCCTGCTTGTGAGGCAGAGGGACAGAGAGAGCGGTGTACTGTCTCACTGCTATGCTATCCGGCTGGATGAGCAGTGGAAAGTGGAAAGCGCGGTGGATCTGCTGCCGGGACTGGAAAAGGCAGGAATGTGCCGGGGTGACAGGCAGCCGGAAGGAATTTTGTGCGACGGGGAAGGCCGCTTTTATATAGGGACAGAGGAGTACGGGATATTTGACAATACCGGCGAATTTCTAAAAATGCTGGAAGTACCGGGAGGAAACGGGAGTCAGGTGCGTCACACCTGCAGACTTCCGGATGGGCGTCCTGTTTTTGAAACTCTGAATATTGAGAACCGAGAGACTGTATTCTTCTGTCAGGATGGACCGGAGCAGAAGGTTCTGTACCGGGGAACCTGCGATTATGCGGAGACCAGATATATGAATGCAAAGGGGGAAATATTTTATTTCGGGCGGGAAGGACTGTCGCGGTGGGATGCGTCCACGGGGAAATGCGAATGTATTTACCGGGATTCAAGCCTGAATTCACGGTCATGTCAGACCATTGCGGAGGCGGAAGAGGATACCCTGATGCTGGCTTTTTATGACAATGGCGAAAACTTTGTGCTCAGGCTTCGGCGGGATGCGGATCTGAAGGAAAAGACGGTCACGCTTTACTCAATTTATCAGATGTCTGAATATGACACGATAGTACAACACGCGGATGCATATTGCCGGACACATCCGGGAGTAAAGATAGAATTTGTGACGGTGAAAGAGGAGAGCGATGATCATGCTATGGCGCTGGCCCGCCTTGTGGCAAGAATGACGGCAGGAGAAAAGCCGGACATATTTTTGGCTGATTCCGAAGATTTGGAGATACTGCAGGATAAGGGCGCATTGGCTGATTTACAGGAGCTGCTGCCCGGGGAGCTGCAGGAGCAGATTTTCCCGGGGGTACTGAAAGCGGGAATGGTTGGAGATAAACTCTGCGGTATAGCGAGTGAGGTATCCGTTAATACTATTGCGGTATCAAAGGATGTCTGGCCCGCAGATACATGGTCTTTCAGAGACGTGATGGCGCTGGTGGAAGGAGAGAATGCCGCTGGCGATTTTACCGGCGTTTTTGGCGGAAGAACGCAGGAACTGCTGCTGGCCGATCTGGTGCTATGGGATATTATGGCAGGCAGATCTTCACTGGTAGATTTGGATGGGAAAGAGTGCTATTTTGATTCGGAAGAGTTTATCAGGGTTCTGGAATTCTGTAAAAAGTACGGACTGGCTTCCGAGGATAGGGACAAAACGACCTTTCAGGAAATTATGGAAGGGATACATAACGGGAATATTCTGGCATACAGTGTCGGAGGAAATTTGAAAATCTTCAGCCGGGATATGGCGGAGCTGGGAGATGGTTTCCACTGTGTGGGCTTTCCCACAGAGGGCAGCTACGGTGGGAGTGTAGATTGCCATGAATATATCGCTATGAACGCTGCCGGGGAAAATCAGGAGGAGGCCATTGACTTTATACAGTATATGCTGAGCGAGAGGGTTCAGAGAAGCATAGGAATCAGTACCGTGAGGCGGGATGTCCTTACCGATAATGTAATGGATGTAAACACGGAATCAGAGGGATTTTGGATGTATCAGTCCCCGGTATTTCAGACGAATGACAGAACAATAATCCCTCTGGACGGGAAACCGGACGGAAGCTCTTTCTTGCCGGAATATCTGGAAATTCTCGAAAAAGCAGATTATATGGCACCTCAGATTGATGACCTGGGAATGATGATCATTGAGGAAGCCGGAGGGTTTTTCAGCGGAGACATGTCCGCAGAGCAAGTGGCCCGGACAATACAGAGCCGGGTATGGGTATATTTGAATGAATGACAGGCATGGAAAAGGAGTGTGACCGTGATGCGCAGGATGGAATTTAAGATGGAGCGGCCCGGGTTATTGGAAGCCGGGCAGGAAATCACCGTGACAGAAGGTGTGCTTCCCAGCAACTATTATTATACAATAGACCCTGCCCTTGCCATGTCGGCCAATATCCCGTTTCGGAACCGCCTGAAGAGCCAAAGGGGTGTGGTGACGGATGTCATTGAAAATACAAGAGGCTTCTATGTTACGGCGGAGTTTGACGAGCCGGAGATAGAGGACTGATGAGTCTTATTGAGAATGCTTCGGAGCTGTCAAAGGCTCTGAACAGATATAAATAATACTGCCGGGGAGCAGAATAATGATCCTGCGGCGAAAGAAAAGGAGATTATCATATGTTACAGAAAATTTCTACAGACAAGGCACCTGCGGCTATCGGACCCTATTCTCAGGGTATTATCGTGAACGGTCTGCTCTTTGCGTCGGGACAGATTCCCATCAATCCGGCCACAGGAGAGATTGAAGGGAAGAACATCACGGAGCAGGCAGACCAGGCATGTAAAAATGTGGGCGCACTGTTGGCCGAGGCGGGAACGGATTACACAAAGGTTGTAAAAACTACCTGCTTTCTGGCGGACATGGGAGATTTTGCCGCTTTCAATGAGGTGTATGCGAAATATTTTACCGAGAAGCCGGCGAGAAGCTGTGTGGCAGTGAAAGCGCTTCCGAAAAATGTGCTTTGCGAGGTAGAGGTAATTGCAGAGGTTTAAAAAGAATACCATTGTTCTGATCGGAATGCCGGGGGTGGGCAAGAGTACCGTCGGGGTAGTGCTGGCAAAAAAGCTGGGTTATCGTTTTGTGGATTCCGATCTGGTGATTCAGGAGAAGTGCGGGAAGCTGCTTCATGAGCTGATTGAGGAAAAGGGTGTGGAAGGTTTTTGGCAGCTGGAGAATGATGTGAACGCTTCTCTTGGAGAGGAAAAGTGTGTCATTGCCACGGGAGGGAGTGCTGTCTACGGAGCGGAGGCCATGGAGCATCTGCGTGAAAAAGGCACAATGGTCTATTTGAAGCTGACATGTGAGGAACTGAAGCAGCGTCTGGGGGATCTGAACGAGCGAGGGGTGACATTGCGGCCGGGGCAGACCTTAGAGGATTTATATGAGGAGCGTCGGCCCCTCTATGAAAAGTATGCGCACCTGACAGTTGAGTGCGAGGGGAAAATGCTGCGGGAAATTGTGACGGAGATTGCGGAGGCTGTGGGATGAGACAAATTTAAAATAAAAGCATAAAAAACAGAAATCCGGCAGAAACTATGACAAAGTATAGAAAAGTCTTTTGGAGGAGTTATGCCATGATGGATTATGTAAATGCTTTTTGGATAGGCGGATTGATATGCGCCCTTGTGCAGATTCTGATGGAGAAGACGAAGATGATGCCGGGGCGTATTATGGTGCTTTTAGTGGTGACGGGAGCCGTCATCAGTGTCTTTGGCTGGTACGAACCTTTTCAGGAGTTTGCCGGGGCGGGAGCCAGTGTGCCGCTGCTGGGCTTTGGAAACGTGCTGATGAAGGGTGTCAAAGAGGCGATACAGGAGCAGGGGATATTAGGTCTTTTTGCAGGAGGCTTCAAGGCAGGGGCTGTGGGTACATCTGCCGCACTGATATTCGGTTATCTGGCCAGTCTGGTATTTAAGTCTAAAATGAAGTAACTGTTCAGGAGATAAGCTCTTCAAATTCAATGCCCTTTCCGGTCAGGTATTTTGCCAGTGCCCTGTCCCAGATAGCATCAGGCTCTTTGGAGAGAATGAAGGAGTGGAAAGAGGTTCCCGTAGTCAGTACTGCCCTGGAACCGTCATATCGTATAGTCAAGACCAGGGCTTTTATCTCTGAGGGGTCTGTGCCGCATCCTTCTTTCTCCAGCAATGCCGCGGCCTTCTCGGGCATCAGATGCAGAACGAAACGAAAAAACAGGGGTGTGCGTTTACCTTTGATCAGGTCAAAGCACAGCCCTTTTATTTCATTCCAGGGACGGAAATCGTAAACGGGTCGTTCGGATTCTTCCTCTCCGTTAAAAAAATCCTGATTGATGTGTCCGTCGATGGTGCATGTGTTGACAGTGCTGATAACTGCCTCCTCCAGCAGAAAGCAGTCAAAGGCGTCGGAGGCCAGAAGCCGGCTCATAAAATTTTTCATGGAAGTAATCTGAAGTGCTGTCATATCTGCCTTTCCTGTATACAATATCTTTTTGAATGTCTATAGTATATTACAAATTTCAAATGATGTACATAATCTTTTTCTTTACATTTTATAACATAAATGCTATTCTTTATGTGGTAATAAAAACTATGTGAAATGGTTATAATAACTAAAAGCGGAGGCGCAATAAAGCAGCGCAGAAAAGAGGCGTTAGTATGAGTTATAAGATAGTAGTTGACAGCTGTTGCGAGCTGCCGGAGGATTTACGAAATGATAAGAGACTGCAGACAGTGCCCCTGGAACTGGAAGTAGGTGATTACCGCATTTTGGATGATGAAAATTTTAACCAGAAGGATTTCCTGCAGAGAGTAGCAGCGTATTCCGGCTGTCCGAAATCGGCCTGTCCATCCCCGGAGCGGTTTTTGACTGCATTCAGGGGTGATGTGGAGCGGGTTTATGCAATCACTCTTTCCTCACAGCTGAGCGGCAGTTATAACAGCGCCATGCTGGCAAAAAAATTATATAGAGAAGAAGACAGGGAAAGACAGATTCATGTGTTCGATTCGGAATCCGCCAGCGGCGGAGAGACGCAGATTGTGTTGAAAATTATGGAGCTTGAAGAGAAGGGACTGCTCTTTGAGGACATTGTGCAAAGGGTGGAACGGTTCCGCAGCAGTGTACGCACCTATTTTGTGCTGGACAATCTGGAAACCCTCCGCAAAAACGGCCGACTGTCCGGAGTAAAGGCCCTGGTGGCATCTACCCTGAACATCAAGCCTATTATGGCGGGCTGCAAAGGTAAAATATTGCAGAAGGCGCAGTGTATTGGTATGAAAAAAGCCCTTGCCAGGCTGGGGGAGATGCTTGCAGCAGAATTGCAGGATGCAAAAGACCGCTGCCTGATCATCAGCCACTGCAACGCTCCCGAACGGGCGGAATTCATCAAAAAGCTGATACTTGCCAAAAAGCAGTTTAAGCGGGTCATCATTCTGAATACAAAGGGAATCAGCAGCATGTATGCAAATGATGGCGGCGTTATTGTGACGGCATAAATGGCCGGTGCTGGACAATGAGCAGGAAAAGAAAAAGCTGCACGGAAAAAATGGCAGGCATTCCGTACTTAAAATACCAGCGCTTTGTCTTGTGTCTGAAGTGCTGCATACCCAGGATACAGCCCAACGATCCGCCCAGGACTGCCGTCAGAAACAAAGAAGCCTCCGAGATGCGCCAGGCACCCCGGATGGCTCTTTTTTTGTCTATTCCCATCAGGGAAAAGCCAATGATATTAACAATAATATAATAAATGAGTAACATTCTGTAAGCCTCAATGATTTTTCCTGATGCAATTTCCACACTGTTTTGCGGCAGCGTGTCAGAACGGCTTTTCGCCCTGCTCTGTCATTTTCATTGCCCGTACTTTACATGACAGCCCGAACAGATTGATGAAGCCTTCTGCGTCATGGTGGTCATACAGGTCTCCCGTTGTGAAGGAAGCAATGCTCTCGTTGTACAGAGAGTAGGGTGAAGTGGTGCCTGCCTTGATGATGTTGCCCTTGTAAAGCTTGAATTTCACTTCGCCGGTCACATACTTCTGGGTCTCCTCAATGAATGCCTGCTCCGCCAGGCGAAGAGGGGTGAACCATTTTCCTTCATATACAAGGCTGGCAAAACGGCTGCCGATTTCTTTCTTCATTGCGTAGGTATCCCGGTCTAAGATCAGCTCTTCCAGCTGTTGGTGAGCCTCCATGAGGATAGTTCCGCCGGGGGTTTCATACACACCCCGGGACTTCATGCCCACAACGCGGTTCTCCACAATGTCGATGATGCCGATGCCGTGTTTTCCGCCAAGTTCGTTCAGAGTGCTGATAATTTCGGAAACCTTCATCTCTTTGCCGTTGACGGAGGTGGGAATGCCCTTTTCGAAAGTCATGGTCACATACTCGCCCTCATCGGGAGCTTTTTCAGGGGTGGTGCCAAGTACCAGCAGATGCTCGAAGTTTGGCTCGTTTGCAGGATTTTCCAGCTCAAGCCCCTCATGGCTGATATGCCAGATATTGCGGTCGCGGCTGTAGGAGGAATCAGCGGAGAAAGGGAGGTGGATGCCGTGTGCCTTGCAGTACTCAATCTCGGATTCCCGGGAATCCATGGTCCACTTGTCATTTCTCCATGCAGCGATAATCTTGATGTCGGGTGCCAGTGCCTTAATGCCCAGTTCAAAGCGAATCTGGTCATTGCCCTTGCCGGTTGCACCGTGGCAGATAGCGGAAGCACCTTCCTTGCGGGCAATTTCCACCAGCTTTTTAGCAATCAGGGGTCTTGCCATGGAAGTACCCAGCAGGTACTTGTTTTCATAGATTGCGTTTGCCTGTACGCAGGGAACTATGTAGTCATCACAGAATTCATCGATGACATTTTCAATATACAGCTTGGAAGCGCCGCAGGACTTTGCTCTTTCTTCAAGACCATCCAGTTCCTCGGCCTGCCCGCAGTCAACGCAGACACAGATGACCTCATAGTCAAAATTTTCCTTCAGCCAGGGAATGATGGCGGTGGTGTCCAGACCACCGGAATAAGCCAGAACTACTTTTTCTTTCATGAGTGATAACCTCCGTAAAATGTACTGAACTGTTACTACTATACAACAGAAAATATACAAATGCAAGCATAAATATGAATAAATTCATTTATATTATGAATAAAAACGAGATAAATATTCATAAAAATGTATAAAATAATAAAAGTCCTGCATAAAAATGCGAAAAAACAGTAGACATTTGCGTAAAAAGTGGTATGATAAAAAAACAGGAAAGTGAAAGGATGAATGGGAAAATGTTAAAAAAGCCGGAAGAGACAATAGGAAAGATGATTGACAAGGCGGGCACAAGCTTTCTGTCCTATGTGGATGGGGAGGGGTTTCCTATTACCAAGGCCATGTTGAAACCAAGGGAGAGGGAAGGAATCAGAACACTGTGGTTCTCCACGAATACTTCCTCAAATAAGGTAAAATGTTTTCGAAATAATAACAGGGCAAGTGTGTATTTTGTGGATAAGAGGTTCTTTCGCGGAGTCAGTCTAGTGGGAACCGTGGAGGTGCTGGAGACGCCGGAGGCGAAGGAACGGCTCTGGCAGAGGGGAGACACCATGTATTACAAGGAGGGCGTCACGGACCCGGATTACTGTGTTCTGAAATTTACGGCGGAGAAGGGCCGATACTACAGCAATTTCAAGTCTGTGGACTTTGAAATACAGGACAGCGTATGATAAAGCGCTATAAAATGTATTAGACATGGAGGCAGAGAATGAGGCTGAGAGGATATATTGAAGAAATTTATTGTTTTAGATGGAAACTTGAGAGGGCAGGGCTATGGAACCCGGATGATTCAGCTTGTTTCCCGCTTTGCTTTTGAGATCACCGGTGTCTCCGAACTCAGGATCAATGTGTTCGATGTGAACGGAGCGGCGGCAGGCTGTTATCGGAAGGCAGGATTTTGTGAGGAAAGCCGGGAAAAGGATGTGTTTACCTTTCAAGGGGAAGTATGGGGAAGATGCCATATGATAAAGTCAGATAAAGAATGACCGGCATCCGGAATGCTGATTTTGCGCAAAAAAATGGAAGCAAAGGGGCTCGAACCCTTGGCCTCCCGCTAGTCAGGCGAGCGCTCATCCCAGCTGAGCTATGCTTCCGTGAATGAATTTATTATACCACGTGCGCAGAAAATCAAGCGGCCGCAAAGCGGACATTTGATTTTCAAGCCATGGCCGCCGGTATAATGCGCCACGTAAGTGGCGGCAAGACAGCGTCAGCTGGCTTGAATTCTGCGTCAGCAGAATCATTATACCATAAACACATAAAAAAGCAACGGTTACTTTTCAGAAGAGGGGAAGGCAGATGAAACTGGTTTTTATCATAGGCAGCGGCGCTGTGGGGAAGATGACAGTGGGACAGGAACTGATGAAGATTACGGATTTAAGGCTGTTCCACAACCATATGACCATTGAACCGGTGCTGGAGATATTCGGGTATCATGATTCAAATGTAATAACAGAGCTTAGGGAGGTTGTCTTTCGAAATTTCGCCCGCTCTGACGGGTACGGTATGATCTTTACATACATGTGGGATTTTGACAGCCGGGCGGATTGGGATTATATTGAACATGTGAAAAGTATTTTTACGCCCTATAAAACAGATTTTTATTGTGTGGAGCTGGTGACGGATTTTGAGACCCGTATGGAACGGAACAAAACGGAAAACCGACTGAAGCATAAAGCGTCAAAGCGTGATCTGGAACAATCTGATTACAGAAACCGCCATTTGGATGAGAATCATCGTCTGGTGAGCAAGGAAGGGGAAGTGCCTTTTGAAAATTACCTTCGGATTGACAATACCCACATGCCTGCGGAGGAAGCGGCGGAGCTGATCAAAGAGAAATTCGGATTGTAGTGTGTGGAGCAGCATCTGCGGGCGCTGTACCGGAAAGGAACAGAATCAATGAGCAATAACAAGGCATTTACCGTGAAAAAAATGACAATAGAGGATTATGAGGGGCTGCGGGCACTGTGGATGACAATTCATGGCTTCGGCATTCGAAGCATCGACGATTCCAGGGAGGGCGTGGAGCGGTTCCTGAGCAGGAATCCCGGTATCAGTGTGGTGGCAGTGGCAGAAGACGGCGCCGTGGTGGGGGGCATCCTCTGTGGTCACGACGGCAGGCGGGGCTGCCTGTATCATGTATGCGTCAGAGAGGACTACCGAAGGAACGGTATCGGAAAGGCCATGGTGGTTCATTGTATGAACGCCCTGAAGGAGGAGGGAATCAACAAGGTCAGCCTGATCGCTTTTACAAAAAATGATGTGGGAAATGCATTCTGGAACTGCATCGGCTGGACGAAACGGCAGGATCTGAATTATTATGACTTTACGCTGAACGAGGCAAATATCACGGCATTCAACCAATAACAGGGAATGAAGATTTTCTAAGGTCAGAAAATACCTGACCTAAGAAAATCTTCATTCCCGAAAGAATCCGCAGAGCGGATTCTTTCCTGGTGTGAAGGAATTTTCAAGAACAATGAAGAAGGAGGAGAATATGATACAGATTGATGGCGGTGTGACCGCGGCAAAGGGATTTGAGGCAGCAGGCGTGGAGGCGGCTGTAAAATATGAGAACCGAAGGGATATGGCGCTGGTGTACAGCACTGTGCCCTGCAGGGTGGCGGGAACCTTTACCAGCAATGTGGTAAAGGCGGCGCCGGTGCTCTGGGACAGGGATGTGGTGGAAAACTCTCCCTACGCTCAGGCAGTGGTGGTGAATTCCGGCATAGCCAACGCCTGCACCGGAAAACAGGGAATGGACTGTTGTAAAGCGGAAGCGGAGCACCTGGGAAGGCTGCTGGGCATTCCCGGTAATTCCGTACTGGTGGCTTCTACAGGCGTCATTGGGAAGCAGCTGCCTCTGGACAGGATTACCGTCGGCATTGAGAAGCTGGCGGCAGCAAAGGCTGCCACTCCGGAGGCGGGGCTGGATGCCGCAAAGGCAATTATGACTACTGACACAGTCTACAAGCAGATTGCAGTACAGTTTCAGGCGGGCGGCAGGACAGCAACTATGGGTGCCATGTGCAAGGGTTCCGGCATGATTCACCCCAATATGTGTACCATGCTGGGATTCATCACCACTGATGTGAACATCTCTAAGGAGATGCTGCAAAAGGCTCTCAGTGCTGACGTGGTGGATTCCTTTAACATGATCTCTGTGGACGGAGACACCTCCACCAACGATACGCTGTTGGTGCTGGCAAACGGGCTGGCGGGAAATGATGAGATTACCTCGGAGGGCGTGGATTATGATGCTTTCTGTGAAGCACTCCACTATGTCACCACTTACCTTGCAAGAAAAATGGCGGGAGACGGCGAAGGAGCCACATGTCTCTTTGAAGCTAAGGTAGTGGGAGCCGCATCCAAAGAGGAAGCACGGATACTGGCCAGGTCAGTGGTCTGCTCTTCACTCTCCAAGGCTGCCATCTTCGGACATGATGCCAATTTCGGACGTTTTCTTTGTGCATTGGGCTATTCCGGCGCAAAATTTGACCCTGAGAATGTGGACCTGTATTTCAGGAGTCGTTCCGGTGAAATTCACATTTTCGGCAATGGTGTGGCCTGCGACTACAGCGAGGAGGAAGCCACGAAGATTCTCTCCGACCCGGAGGTCACCGTGGTGGCGGACATGCATATGGGAAAGGCGGAGGCGACCGCATGGGGCTGCGACCTCAGCTATGACTATGTGAAAATAAATGCGGATTACCGCAGCTAATTGTGAAGGAAATCACTAAGCTCGTGCCGAATTTCATTCGGCATGATACCTCGCTAAGTGATTTCACGCTCTGCAAAGCAGAGCTTCTTCACAAGGAAGAATCGCAAGGGAAGCGATTCTTCTCCGGGTTTGCACCGGTTTATTGCTTTTTTGAATTAATTGCGTCGGCGGAAAGGTATGGCTATCAATTATGGAAAAGGATATGGAAAAGGTACTTCAAAAGGCGGAGGTTCTCATTGAGGCACTTCCGTACATACAGCGTTTTAATCGCAAGATAATCGTTGTCAAGTACGGAGGCAGCGCAATGAGCAACGAGGAGCTCCAGAAGAATGTTATTAAGGATGTAACGTTGCTTAAGCTGGTAGGATTCAAGCCTATCATTGTCCATGGAGGCGGAAAGGAGATCAGCCGCTGGGTAGGCAAGGTGGGCAAGGAAGCGAAGTTTGTGAACGGACTCCGTGTCACGGATGAGGAGACCATGGAGATTGCGGAGATGGTCTTAAACAAGGTGAACAAGAGTCTCGTGACCATGGTTCAGGAACTGGGAGTCAAGGCTGTTGGTATCAGCGGAAAGGACGGCGGACTGCTGCAGGTGGAAAAAAAGTATTCGGACGGCCAGGATATCGGCTTTGTGGGTGAGATCACCCAGGTCACTCCGAAGGTGCTGTATGACCTTCTGGAGAAGGATTTTCTGCCGATTGTGGCACCGATTGGCATGGATGAGAATTTTCAGACCTACAACATCAATGCAGATGACGCAGCCTGTGCTATTGCCAGGGCGGTGAATGCGGAGAAGCTTGCATTCCTCACGGACATTGAAGGGCTTTACAAGGACATCAATGACAAATCCTCCTTCATCTCCAGATTGTCCGCAACAGAGGCGGAGAGACTGATTTCCGAAGGATATATCGGGGGCGGTATGCTGCCCAAGCTGAACAACTGCACCTCGGCAATCCGCAGCGGTGTAAACAGGGTGCATATCCTGGACGGCAGGATTCCTCACTGCCTGCTTTTGGAAATATTCACCAATCAGGGTATCGGAACAGCCATTGTGGATGATGCCGAGTTCGAGACGATGGAGAAGTAAAACGGGAAAGGAAAAAGAAAGATCATGGACATGCGGGAATATATCGGAGAGGCGGAAAAAGCGCTGCTCCACACATATAATCGTTATCAGATCGTGCTGGAAAGGGGAGACGGGGTCCGGCTCTATGACATGGAGGGCAAGGAATATCTTGATTTTGTGGCAGGTATTGCCGTGTTTGCGTTTGGATACAATAACAGGGAATACAATGAAGCGCTGAAGGCACAGATAGACAAGATTATACACACCTCCAACTATTACTACAACATACCCGCCATTCAGGCTGCAAAAAAACTGAAGAAAGTTTCCGGCATGGACAGAGTTTTCTTTACCAATTCCGGAGCGGAGGCGGTGGAGGGAGCGCTGAAGGCGGCGCGGAAGTACGCTTATCTTAAGGACGGCAGGACGGACCATGAGATAATTGCCATGAATCATTCCTTCCATGGCAGGACTTTCGGAGCGCTGGCGGTCACCGGCAATCCGAAGTACAGGGAGCCATTTGAGCCGCTGATAGGTAATATCCGGTTCGGGTCACTGAATGACATAGGGAGCGTGAAGGCGCAGATTACCGACAGGACCTGTGCCATCATCCTGGAGACGGTGCAGGGGGAGGGCGGTCTGGTCCCTGCCACGGAGGATTTCTTGAAAGAAGTCCGGGCTATCTGTGATGAGAGAGATATCCTGCTGATCCTGGACGAGATACAGTGCGGTATGGGCAGAACCGGGTACATGTACGCCTGGCAGAAATACGGCGTGAAGCCGGACATTATGACTACAGCAAAGGCGCTGGGCTGCGGTGTGCCTGTAGGAGCTTTCCTGATGAACGAGAAGGTGGGACAGAATTCCCTGGCGGCGGGAGACCACGGAACTACCTACGGCGGGAACCCTCTTGCCTGTGCGGCGGTGGAAAAAGTGCTTGATTTATTTGAGCAGAACCATATAATAGAGAATGTGAGAGAGGTAGCCCCTTATCTGGAAAAACGCCTTGAGGAGCTGAA
>JAIDME010000178.1 GCA_029050705.1 Acetatifactor sp. | reverse complement strand
ACAAGAAAATGATTGCAAAATCCCTGCAGATTTAGGATAATAAAATCAGAAGTTCAGCTTAAATGAAAGGAAGGCTCGATATATGGAAAGATGGGCGAGAGCAAAATACCAGCCGGTACTTCCCATGGGGAAGGACGGCTGCCGGGTTACCGCGGGCAGGGAACACATTACCCTTTCCAAGGAAGCTGCAAAGGAGGGAATGGTACTCTTAAAGAACGAAAAGCAGGTGCTGCCGCTGCTTAAGGGAAGCAGGATAGCTATGTTTGGCAAGGCAACCTTTGACTATGTGAAGGGTGGCGGTGGAAGCGGGGATGTCACGGTGTCCTACACCCGAAATCTGTATCAGGGCTTTCAGGAAAAGGCGGACCATGTGGAAGTCTTTGAGGAACTGGCTTCCTTTTACCGGGAGAATGTAAAACAGCAGCATGCAGCGGGCAGGGAACCCGGCATGACGGTAGAGCCGGAGGTGCCTGCAGAGCTGCTGAAAAAAGCCAGAGCATTTACCGACACAGCTGTCATAAGTATTTGCCGATTTTCCGGAGAAGGCTGGGACAGAAAGAGTATCTATGACAGGAAGGGCAAGAAAGATGATCTTGCTATCGCCGGACAGGACGAGAAAGCGCAGGAGGAGAAGGCCCAGACAAAGGATGAGCTTTTTGAGGATGGGGATTTCTACCTGACTCATGCCGAAAAAGCCATGGTGGAGCTGGTAAAGAATTCCTTTGACAAGGTCATCGTGGTCATGAACGTGGGCGGTATGGTGGACACGGACTGGTTTGCAAAGGACGATAAAATACAGGCTGTGCTCATGGCATGGCAGGGTGGTATCGAGGGCGGACTGGCGGCGGCAGAATTGCTGACAGGAGAAGGAAATCCCAGCGGTAAGCTGACGGACACCTTTGCCAGACGGCTGGAGGATTATCCTTCTACTTACAATTTCCATGAATCCGATGATTATGTGGAGTATACGGATGACATATATGTGGGCTACCGCTATTTTGAGACCGTTCCGGGGGCGGCGGAAAAGGTGAACTATCCCTTCGGCTTCGGACTTTCCTACACAAAATTTTCTCTGTCCATGCCCGTGGTGGAGAAGCGGGGGCATCACCTTCGCGTGATGGTGGATGTATGCAATATAGGGGAGATTGCCGGCAAAGAGGTGGTGCAGGTGTATTACAGTGCTCCCCAGGGTAAGCTGGGCAAGCCTGCCAGGGAGCTGGTGGCGTTCCGAAAGACAAGACTGCTGCAGCCCGGTGAGACCCAGACTGTGGTGCTGCGGTTCCAGATAAATGATATGGCATCCTATGACGATTTGGGCAGGGTGGCAAAATCCGCCTATGTGCTGGAAAAGGGAGAGTACCGTTTCTATGTGGGAACCTCCGTGCGTGACACGGTGGAGGACAATTATGTGATGGTGCTGAGGGAAGATGTCATCACGGAGCAGCTTTCTTCCAAAATGGTGCCCACTCAGCTGAAGAAGAGGATGCTTGCGAACGGGCAGTATGAAGAGCTTCCTCAGGGGGAGCCGGTTGACACGGATGCCAGCGTTTTCCCTGCAAAGCTGACCCCTGCGGAGGCGGATGGCGTGACTCCCGTTGTGAGGCGCAGGGACAGCTATCATCTCTGGGGCTGCCCGGACAACAATCCGAAGCTGATTGATGTGGCAGAGGGAAGAATGACGCTGGATGAATTTGTAACAAAGCTTCCGGATGAGCAGCTTGCGGTGCTCCTGGGCGGACAGCCTAACACCGGTGTGGCGAACACGTTCGGTTACGGCAATCTGCCGGAGTACGGTGTGCCGAATATTATGACGGCAGACGGGCCTGCGGGGGTGAGGATCCATCCTAACTGCGGCATTTGCACGACTGCCTGGCCCTGCTCCACCATGCTGGCCTGTACCTGGCACCCTGAGCTGGTTGAGAAGGTGGGCGCAGCAGGAGGCATGGAGGCAAAGGAGAACAATATAGGAGCATGGCTGACTCCCGCCATCAATATCCACAGGAGTCCTCTCTGCGGCAGGAACTTTGAGTATTATTCTGAGGATCCGTTCCTGACGGGAAAGATGGCAGGCGCTATGGTGAAGGGTATTCAGAGTAACCATGTGGCGGCTACCGTGAAGCACTTCGCGCTGAACAATAAGGAGACAAACCGCCGGGACAGCGATTCCAGGGCATCCGAGAGGGCTATCCGGGAAATTTACCTGAAGGGCTTTGAAATCATTGTGAAGGAGGCGAAACCCTGGAGCATCATGTCCTCCTACAATGTTATCAACGGTTACAGAGCGTCTGAAAATCGGGAGATGCTGGAAGATATTCTCCGTGGCGAGTGGGGCTTTGAGGGTATGGTGACCACGGACTGGTGGACTCTTGGGGAGCATTATAAGGAGGTCAAGGCGGGAAACGACGTGAAGATGGGACTGGGATTCCCGGAAAGGCTGCTGGAGGCCATGGAGAAGGGAGCGCTTACCCGCGACGAGATGGAGATTTGCGCAAAACGGATCCTTGGATTGATTCTTAAGATCGACTGATGCAGGTGTATGTGTCAGGCAGAAGGTGTCAGGTGAAATCTTTTGTCGGGTGGAACCGAACAGCTTCAGCCCGGGAAGAAAAGCTTGGATAGGAAAGTTTGGAAAGGCAGGTATGGGTATGGAAAAAAGGAAAATGGAGAAGCCGGGGATTGAGACATCCCTTCTGGGATTTGGGTGCATGAGATTCCCTGTGACGGAGGACGGCAGAATAGATGAGGCAGAGGCGGAGCGGATGCTGGACAGGGCATATGCCGCAGGGATAAACTATTATGATACGGCATATCCCTACCACGGAGGAGAGAGCGAGCGTGTGGTGGGACGTGTCATGAAGAAGTACGACCGCAGTTCCTTTTATCTTGCTACCAAGCTGCCCTGCTGGCTGGTGAAGACAGTGGAGGATGTGGACAGGATATTTAACGAGCAGCTGGAAAAACTGCAGACGGATTACATAGACTTTTACCTGATGCACGCCCTGAACAAGGACCGTTTTTGGGATATGGTCAATATAGGCTGCATTGAAAGGCTGGAACAACTGAAAGAGGAAGGTAAGATCAGGAATCTGGGATTTTCCTTCCATGACAATTATGAAGCATTTGAGAAAATAATCAATCACCGTGACTGGGATTTCTGTCAGATTCAGTTGAACTACATGGATGCCAATGAGCAGGAGGAATTTCAGCAGGCAGGGATGAAGGGATATCGTCTGACGGAGGAGAAGAAGGTGCCTCTGATCATCATGGAGCCCGTCAAAGGAGGCTCGCTGGCGTCGTTTCCGGAGGACATTACCAATATGTTTCGCAGTCTTGATTCGGCAGCTTCTATTGCAAGCTTCGCGCTGCGCTGGGTGGGAAGCCTGCCCAATGTGAAAGTGGTGCTCAGCGGCATGTCCACCATGGAACAGGTGGAGGACAACCTGAAGACCTTCGGGCAGTTTAAGCCTCTTTCTCAAAAAGAGAGCGAGACCATTGACAAGGTGGTGGCTCTGATCAACAGCCGCATTCAGAACGGCTGCACGGGCTGCGGTTATTGTATGCCCTGTCCGGCAGGGGTCAATATCCCGCAGAACTTCCGCATCTGGAACGTGTACCATATGTACCGGAATTACAACATGGTCAGGGACAGATGGGAAAAGGGCGTGGGAGAGGAGCACAAGGCAAAGAACTGCATTAAGTGCGGGAAATGCGAAAAGGCCTGCCCTCAGAAGCTTTCCATCCGGGCCGATCTGGAGAGAGTGCAGGCTGACCTGGACAAAAAAGAGTACATTATAGCAGAGTAAGGTTGAAAAATGAGCCATACGCTGTTCGGAGACTGACTATGGAAAAAGCTTTTAAGCTGGATTTTGACAATGACAGGCTGGGAAGTCTGTATGTAAATTGCTGCGGCTGTTCTCAGACGGAGAGCCTGCACAGCTTCGGACCTGCCTCCAAGCCCCATTATCTCATTCACTATATATTAAACGGCAAGGGGATCTTCCGGTTTCATGACAAGGAATACCGACTGGAGGCAGGGTACGGTTTCCTGATACAGCCCAATGAGCTTGCCTTTTATCAGGCGGATGAGGCGGAGCCCTGGAGTTATCT
Source organism: Acetatifactor sp. (assembly GCA_029050705.1). Taxonomy (GTDB): domain Bacteria; phylum Bacillota; class Clostridia; order Lachnospirales; family Lachnospiraceae; genus Acetatifactor. Next base: position 10,030 of record JAIDME010000178.1, on the reverse strand, counting down.
CTGGGTGGGATTCGGCGGTAGCCGTGCGGAGGAATATCTGACGAAGATGGGGCTGTCGGCCAGGCATCCTGTTTTTTACTGTGACAGAGATGAGGAGCTTTATGGGATTGTCCGGGATATGATGGAACACAATACCTTTGGCATGGCCAATGACCTCAGGCGGAACGGGCAGATGAGCGTATTTCTGTCAGTGCTGGCGGAGAGCGTCAGCGCCGGGGTGGCGGCGAAGGATGAAGAGGATAAGGGTAATCAATATGTGAAGAAGGCAGTTTCCTTCATCCAGAGCAATTATTGTAACCCTATCAAGGTCACGGATGTGGCAGATTATGTGTGTATCAACAGGAGTTACCTGTATACTCTGTTCCGGAATTATCTGGGCATGTCGCCCCAGCAGTTTCTGACAACCTTTCGGATCACAAAAGCCAGGGAACTGCTGGACTCCACTGCTTATCCCATTGAGAGCATTGCCCTGTCCTGCGGATACAGCGATGCCCTGGTTTTTTCCAAGGCATTTCATGCCATGAAAGGAATGTCCCCGTCCCAATACCGCAGGCAGAGCCACAAAGAGAACTCCAGAGAGCAGCTGCAGGAGATAGAGGGTCTGATCGCGAAGCTGCTGGAACACTGAAGTATGTATTATTTTAACATTTTAACAGGTTTAAAAAACATCTGGCTCTGGTAAGTTATCAGCTTTTTTCATATAGTGGAGACATAAGGACAGTAACCAGGCACAGAGCAATAAATTATAGGATGCAGAAAGGTGGAGAAGGCATGAAAGAGACTATTCTGAAGAAATTTGAAGAGGTATTTGGCGACAACAGTGATGCAAAGGTTTACTTTGCGCCCGGCCGCGTCAACCTGATCGGAGAGCACACGGATTACAACGGCGGACATGTATTTCCCTGTGCACTGACCATCGGGACCTATGGTGTGGCGCGGAAGAGAACGGATAACAGACTCCGCTTTTACTCTATGAATTTTGAGCAGCTGGGAATTATAGAGTCCTCTCTGGACGACCTGGTCCCTTCCAAAGAGGCGGACTGGACAAACTACCCGAAGGGAGTAATGTGGGCGTTCGGTGAGAAGGGAATGAAAGTTCCCTGCGGAATGGACTTGCTGCTGAACGGCAATATTCCCAATGGTTCCGGGCTTTCTTCCTCCGCATCCGTGGAGGTACTGACGGGATTTATTTTAAAGGATATGTTCGGCTTTGACGTTACCAATCAGGATCTGGCACTGATAGGACAGTATTCCGAGAATCAATACAATAAGGTAAACTGCGGTATTATGGATCAGTTTGCTATTGCCATGGGAAAAAAGGACAATGCGATCTTTCTGGATACGGCGGACCTTTCTTATGAATATGCGCCCATTGTCCTGAAGGGGGCAAAGATCGTCATTGCGTGCAGCAATAAAAAGCGTGGGCTTGGGGATTCCAAGTACAATGAGCGCAGGGAAGAGTGCGAGACCGCGCTGGCGGAACTGCAGCAGACTGTTGACATCAAGACTCTGGGCGACCTGGATGAAGCGGCCTTTGAACAGGCGGCATCTGCTATTCAGAGTGATGTGCGCAGAAAGCGCGCAAAGCATGCGGTATATGAGAATCAGCGCACCATGCGTGCCGTGGAGGCTTTGAAGGCAAATAATGTGGCGCGGTTCGGACAGCTGATGAATGAATCACACATATCTCTTCGGGATGACTATGAGGTTACCGGTATTGAACTGGATACACTGGTGGAAGAGGCATGGAAGGTGGAGGGCGTTATCGGTTCCCGCATGACCGGCGCGGGCTTCGGAGGCTGTACCGTCAGCATTGTGAAGGACGAGGCTATTGACAACTTTATTGAGAAAGTGGGCGCCGCGTATAAAGAGAAAATCGGTTATGCCGCAGATTTCTATGTGGTGGAGATCGGAGACGGTCCCAGGGCATTGTGAGCCGACACTTCGGATCTGCCTAAACTGCACTGACAAAGATAGAAGGGGAGAATAAAATGGAGACAATAACCGAAAATATTAAAAAATTGGTGTCTTACGGACTGCAGACGGAGTTGGTGCCGGAGGAAGATGCCGTTTATACCACAAACAGACTGTTGGAATTGTTTGGGCTGGATGAATTGGATGCTGACGGCAAGGACGCCGGCGGCAAGGATGTCAGCGGCATCCATGCCGCTGTGAAGCCTGACGAACTGGAGTCGGTTCTGGAGCAGATGTGCGACTATGCTTACGAGAAAGGGCTGATAGCCGAAAATACTGTGACTTACCGTGATCTGTTTGACACAAAGATTATGAGCATGCTCATGCCCAGGCCCAGCGAGGTCATTCGCAGGTTCCGGGAACTGTATGAGAAGGAATCACCTGAGGCGGCTACGGACTATTACTATAAGCTGAGCCGGGATTCCGACTATATCAGGAGATACCGCGTCTGCAAGGATATCAAGTGGATTGCACCCACGAAGTATGGTGATTTGGACATTACCATTAACCTTTCCAAACCGGAGAAGGATCCTAAGGCCATAGCGGCGGCAAAGAATGCAAAGCAGTCCGGTTATCCGAAATGCCTTCTCTGCCGGGAGAATGAAGGTTATGCAGGCAGGGTGAACCATCCTGCAAGACAGAACCACCGCATTATTCCCGTGACCATCAACGGGAGCCGTTGGGGATTTCAGTATTCTCCCTATGTTTACTACAATGAGCACTGTATTGTATTTAATTTTGAGCATGTGCCTATGAAAATTGAGCATGCAACTTTTTGTAAGCTTTTTGATTTTGTAAAGCAGTTTCCTCATTATTTTGTAGGCTCCAACGCTGACCTGCCTATTGTGGGCGGCTCTATTTTAAGCCATGACCATTTTCAGGGCGGTCATTATGAGTTTGCCATGGCAAAAGCTCCGGTGGAAAGAAGCTTTGTTGTGAAAGGCTTTGAGGATGTGGCGGCGGGAGTGGTGCAGTGGCCCATGTCCGTGATTCGTTTGAACGGAAAAGATACGGACCGCATCATTGCACTGGCGGATCTGATTCTGGAAAAATGGCGTGGATACACAGACGAGGAGGCTTTTATATATGCTTATACAGACAATGAGCCTCATAATACCATCACACCCATTGCGAGAAAGCGGGGAGAGGACTTTGAACTGGATTTGGTGCTTCGAAACAACATAACTACGGAGGAGCATCCTCTCGGCGTATATCACCCTCATGCAAAGCTTCATCATATCAAGAAGGAGAACATCGGCCTGATTGAGGTTATGGGTCTGGCGGTGCTGCCTGCCCGGCTGAAGGGGGAGATGGCGAGTCTGAAGGAAGCCATCCTCACGGGGAGCGACATACGGGGGGATCAGGAGCTTGCCAAGCACGCCGACTGGGTGGAGGAATTTCTGCCTAAGTACGATAAGGTAGATGCCGCAAATATTGATGCCGTCATTGAGAAGGAGATCGGACTGGTGTTCATGGAGGTATTGGAGGATGCCGGTGTCTACAAGAGGACGGAGGAAGGCCAGAAGGCCTTTGACAGGTTTATCGGCGGATTGTCATAAGGGCAGTCATAAGCAGCAATTCAGCCCGCGCGGTCATATCGGCGGGCTGAAGAGCATATAAATGTAATTATGCGGAGGCACAATTAAAAAACATCGGGGTAGCTTTCCTGCAGATGTCTTACAATGACGTTTCGGTTGGCCGAGAGCAGATTTTTAGCAACTGTCCGCAAGCGGTCGATTTCCTGGTACTGTCCCAGGGAGGCATAATATTCGGCAAGAATATAATAGGTGCGGCTGATATCCGTGCCTGTGCTGACGGCAAACTCCATCAGGGGAACCGCTTCCTTTTTATAATCGTTCTCAATCAGGCGGTCGGCCCATTTTTGCAGAGTTCGCACCAGGACAGTATAGTTCTGGTCATATTCTGTCAAAACTTCCAGGTTTGCCGTGCCGTATTCCAGTTTCAGATCCGTGTTGGACCGGCCGGTGAAGTTCACGATCTTCAGGGAGGTAAGGGATTCCAGAATATCGATACACTCCAGCACTTCGTCATTATCATTCAAAAGATGTGTAGGGAAAGCCTCCAGGGGAATTTTGATGTAATTCAGGTCATCCAGAGGTTTGCGGCGCACGGAGTTGGCGCGTTCTTCACGTGACCAGAATTCAGCCTCCTGGTCTCTGGTTTTTTTCTGCTGACTTTTCATGATGAAGAAAATCACCAGAATAAAGGTAAGAAAGCTTGCCAAAAAAACTAAATTCATATATAATATCCTTCCAGAGTTTTGTATAAATAAGCCATGCGAGAGGTTTCGCGTAACATGGCGGAAACGGGGTCCACATGTTTAACATGAACAATAAAAAAACCAGACAGAAAGTATCGGTAGTCATTATTGTGATATTAGTACTCGCAATGGTTATTCCCACTTTAGCATATTTCTTTTAATAATTCAATGCGAGGATTGGGCGAAAGGGTTTAGAATGGAAAAATATAAGAGGAAAATTGAAAGAAGCGGTCTATGTCTGGCACTGATGCTGGCATGTTTTCTGCTGTTTGGCATATCGGTCAGGGCCCAGGAGGAGACCATAAAGCCCGGAATTTTTGCCGGAAATATTGATCTGTCAGGTATGACGGAGAATCAGGCTAAAGCTGCGGTGGAAGCGTACGTGGAAAGTCTGAAGGGCGTAGAGATAGTGCTGCAGTATAATTCCGATGCAGAGGTGACGGTCACTGCCGGTGAGCTGGGAATTGCCTGGGCGAACACGGAGATAGTGGCGGAAGCTGTGGAGATCGGAACCCAGGGAAATGTGATAGAAAGATATAAAATACTGAAGGATTTAGAGCATGAGAATAAGGTATACCCCATTGAACTGTCCTTTAACATACAGGAAATCAGCAATATTTTGACCGAAAAATGCGCGGGCTATGACCAGAATGCCATAGATTACGGGCTTACCAGAGAAGACGGAGAATTTCAGATAATTGAGGGGCAGAAAGGATATTTCCTGGATGTGGAGACATCCATCGATCTGATAAATGATCATTTGACCCAGGACTGGAATTGCCAGGCATGTGTTATTGTCTTGGATGTTGAGGTGGAAGAGCCCAAAGGCAGTATGGAGGAGCTGGCCCAGGTGAAGGATGTTCTGGGCAGCTTTACTACCTCCTATAAGACATCCAATGCCTCCAGAAGCGCCAATGTGGAGAATGGCTGCAGGCTGATTGACGGAACTCTTCTTTATCCCGGTGAGGAGTTTTCTGCATATGGGGCGGTTTCTCCCTTCTCTGAGGCAAATGGTTACTATATGGCAGGCTCTTACCTCAACGGAAAGGTGGTAGACAGTCTGGGAGGTGGTATCTGCCAGGTATCCACAACGCTTTATAACGCGGTGCTGCGGGCTGAGCTGGAGGTCACGGAGAGGCACAATCATTCTATGGTGGTGAGCTATGTGCCCCGCTCTGCAGATGCTGCCATTGCGGAAAGCGCCGGCAAGGATTTCCGGTTTGTGAATAATCTGGATTATCCTATCTATATTGAAGGCTGCATCGACAAGAAGCAGATTACCTTTAATATATACGGGAAAGAGACCAGAGATGCGAACAGAGAGGTTATTTATGAGAGCGAGGAACTGGAGGTAAACATTCCTCCTGCAGATCAAATATATGCGGACGCATCCAAGCCGGTGGGCTACATAATATCGGAAAGTGCTCACATTGGGTACAAGGCAAAGCTGTGGAAGATCGTGAAGGTAGACGGCAAGGAAGTAAGCCGTACTCAGGTCAACAGCAGTTCTTACAAGATGGTGCCCAGGAGTGCCACGGTGGGAACGGCCACAGATAATCCGGCAGCGTACGAGCAGATTATGGCGGCGATTAATTCCGGCAGTGTGGACCAGGTGAAAGCAGTGATTGCATCACTGACTGCTCCGGCCGCTCCTGACGGTGCGGTAGCAGGGGAGCAGTAGCCGGAGGCTTTTGGCAGCCAGACAGATGAGGGATTGCAGGCATGAAGATTGGCAAGGTGCCGGAGAACGTTTTAAAACGCTCCGTCTTAAAGCAGATAAAAACGAAGAGGGAAGAAATCTTAAGTGGCGCAGGTGTGGGGGAAGACTGCGCCATTTTTTCGTTTGACAGCGAGGGGATTATGATGACCTGCATGCAGACTGCAGCGGTGAAAACCGACATTGCGGATTTTTCAGACAGTGTCTTTATGGGGCATCTGATTCAGCGGTGTGCCAACAATCTTGCGGCATCGGGGGCACAGCTCACAGGAATAATGATAGCGCTGACGCTTCCGGAGGAAACGGAGGAGCAGCATATCAGGGTGCTGATGGCGGATGCCGAGACAAAATGCAGGGAACTGAACGTTCAGATTGCCGGGGGTCATACCTGCGTCAGCCGGGCGGTCAGACAGCCGGTGGCAACGGTGACAGGGTACGGAAAGCCCTTCATGGAAGGCGGCAGCAAGGAGGAGAATGTCAGTGCCGGGCAGGATGTGGTAGTCAGCAAGTGGATTGGGCTGGAGGGAACGGCTATTTTAGCCGGGCGTTACAGAGAAAAGCTGCTTGAGCGGTATCCGGCCTATCTTGTGGAGGAGGCAGCAGGTTTTGAGCATCTGCTCTCCGTGATACCGGAGGCCGCCACCGCCATAAAGTCCGGCGTTTGCATGATGCACGATGCTTCTGAGGGCGGAATTTTCGGAACCCTGTGGGAACTGGCTGAAAAGGCGGGCGTTGGACTGACAATAGATTTAAAAAAGATTCCTCTGCGTCAGGAGACGGTGGAGGTTTGTGAGTGCTGTAATGTGAATCCTTACGAGCTGCTTTCGGGAGGTGCGCTTGTCATGGTGACAGGGGACGGTCCGGGGCTTCTGGCGGCATTGGAGGCGGAGAAGATTCCGGCGTCCATTGTAGGGCGGATCACCGACAGCAATGACAGGATTATCAGGAACGGGGAAGAAATACGCTTTCTTGACAGGCCGAAGAATGATGAAATTTACCGGCAGTAGGCAGCGTTTTATAGATTACCGAAAAGAAAAAGAGGAGGAATAAAATGAGAGACGAATTACTTACAATTATTGAGAAAAACAGTCGGATTAATTTAAAGGAACTGGCAGTCATCCTGGGCGTGGAGGAAATCGACGTTGTCAACGAATTGGCTGCACTGGAGAGCGAGGGTATTATTTGCGGATATCATACTCTGATCAACTGGGAGAAGACAGATATCGAAAAGGTTTCCGCACTGATCGAGGTGCGTGTGACACCTCAGAGAGGGCAGGGATTTGATAACGTGGCGGAGCGCATTCAGAAATATCCGGAGGTGCAAAGCGTTTATCTGATGTCCGGCGGCTATGACCTCATGATCATTCTGGAGGGAAAGACGCTTCGAGAGGTATCCTCTTTTGTGTCCGACAAGCTCTCTACTTTGGAAGCTGTTTTGAGTACGGCTACTCACTTTATTTTAAGAAAGTATAAGGACCACGGAACGGTGCTCTCCCAGAAAAAAGAAGATGAAAGGGAGATGATCACGCCATGAGAAACCCTTTAGCAGACAAGGTTGTAGAGATTAAGCCATCAGGAATCCGCAAATTTTTCGACATAGTCAGTGAGATGAAGGATGCTATTTCCTTGGGCGTAGGTGAGCCGGATTTTGACACACCCTGGCACATTAGGGATGAGGGCATTTATTCTCTGGAAAAAGGAAAAACACACTATACCTCCAATGCCGGGCTCATGGAGCTGCGCCAGGAGATTTGCAATTATCTGCAAAGAAAGCAGGGACTTACATATCACCCCGTGAAGGAAGTGCTGATCACCGTGGGCGGCTCTGAGGCAATTGATATAGGACTTCGCGCCATGTGCAATCCCGGGGATGAGGTGCTGATTCCCCAGCCCAGCTATGTGTCCTATGAGCCATGCGCGGTGCTGGCGGGAGCGAAGCCCGTTATCATCAACCTGAAGGCGGAAAATGAGTTTCGCCTTACGGCTCAGGAATTGGAGGATGCCATTACGGAAAAAACCAAGATTTTGATTCTTCCTTTTCCCAACAATCCCACCGGAGCCATCATGGAGCGGAAGGATCTGGAGGCGATAGCGGAGGTGATTTTGAAACATGACATCTTTGTCATGTCAGACGAAATCTATTCCGAACTGACTTATAAGGAGAAGCATGTGTCCATCGCAGAGCTTCCCGGTATGCAGGAGCGTACCATTCTCATTAACGGATTTTCCAAGGCATACGCCATGACCGGCTGGAGACTGGGCTATGCCTGCGGCCCGGAAGCGATTATTCAGCAGATGACCAAGATCCATCAGTTCGCCATCATGTGTGCGCCTACGACAAGCCAGCATGCGGCAGTGGAGGCGCTGAAGAACGGTGACGATGATGTGGAGGAAATGCGCACAGCCTATAACCAGCGCAGACGCTACCTGATGCATGCTCTTCGGGAGATAGGCCTGGAGTGTTTTGAACCCTATGGCGCATTTTATGTGTTCCCCTGTATCAAGGAATTCGGCATGACCAGCGATGAGTTTGCCGAGAGGCTGCTGGAGGAGGAGAAGCTGGCGGTGGTGCCGGGCACAGCCTTTGGGGACTGTGGTGAAGGATTCCTGAGGATTTCCTATGCATATTCCCTGGAACGGCTGAAGGAAGCCCTGGGACGTCTTGGGAGGTTTGTGGAGAGACTGCGATGAATATTGTATTACATCAGCCGGAGATACCTGGAAACACCGGAAATATCGGGCGTACCTGTGTTGCCACAGGCACGCCCCTGCATTTGATTGAACCGTTGGGCTTTCGCCTGGATGAAAAGTCCATTCGACGGGCAGGAATGGACTACTGGAAGGATTTAGATGTCCACAGATATATGAATTTCGAGGAATTTCAGGAACAGCATCCGGGAGCAAAAATATGGATGGCCACCACTAAGGCAAAGCGGGCTTACACGGAGGTGCGCTACGGCAAGGATGACTATATCATGTTCGGCAAGGAGAGCGCCGGAATTCCGGAGGAAATTCTGGTGGAGCATGAGGAGAGCTGTATCCGCATTCCCATGCTCCCCGCCATCCGCTCCCTGAACCTGTCCAACTCTGTGGCCATTGTGCTTTATGAGGCGCTCCGACAGAACGGGTTTGCCCATATGGAGACGGAAGGGGAGCTCCACAGACTGCAGTGGCTTTAATGGTCGTCCAGGCTGTTCATTAAAAGAAAATCTTTCAATTTAATATGCCGTACAACACTTGTGGAATAATCAATATCGTCGTTGGTTATCAGGATTTTCTGAGACAAATGATCTATTCCCCTGAACGCTTCAAATTCCCGCGTATAGGCTTTATCCTCAGCAACGCTGTATGCGACCTGAACAAAATATTTCCTGTTTCCGCGCTGAGCGAGAAAATCAATCTCCTTGCCTGAATTGTTGTATACCCAAATATCGTAGCCCATATAAATAAGCTCGTTATATACAATATTTTCAAGATTGTGCGTCAGGTCATAACGGTTATCCGGGCATCGCAATGAATTAAACGCAACATCCGCGTTGTAAATCTTTGCGTAATAGCTAAGTTCTTTTTTGGTTCTTGTAGAAAATTGTTTGACAGACTCGATAATATATGCGTCCTCAAGATAATCTAGATATTTCATAATTGTGTTCACGGAGCAGGATTCGTGTTCTTTTTTTATATAATCATGAATTGATTTCGCTGAAAAAATTCTGCTGTTGGAGCGCAGAACAAAATTAACCAGGCTTTTGAATAGACTTTCCTTGCGAATTTTGTAACGATGGATAAGGTCATTGATAATGATCGTGTCATCCAGGTCATCAAGATATCTGCGTTGTGCTTCGAGAGTATTAAACTCAAATCGCTTTGGAAATCCACCCCAGACTAAATAATCGGTGGCAGAAACTTCCCTGCCCAATTCTTTGGCATACTCCAAAATTTCCTTGTAAACAAACGGACGAACACGAAATGAAACATATCTTCCGCTAAGCTCTTTTGTAAACTCACCGGACAACAATTTTGAGTTAGAACCGGTGATAAAAAGTGAGTAGTCGTAAAGT
>JAIDME010000177.1 GCA_029050705.1 Acetatifactor sp. | reverse complement strand
GTCTACTTGACATGGGGCGGGTCAGAGCATTCACAGGCGTTCTGTGCGACTTATACAAAAATGAACTGGAAAAATTTATATGGGGGGTTCAAGTCCACTTTTCTGTCGAAAATATCTGTGGAGCGTGAATTCTGTTTCTTGCAATAATTATGCCCACAATCGGCTTCACACAGCCTTTTGCGGGCACAATATCTTTTTGGTCACATTTAGTTGGTACGGGTAACAGGACTTGAACCTGCACGCCTCTCGGCATTGGAACCTTCAGGTGGCAATAGTAATAATTTCATATCAACAAAAAGACCGCAGGTTTGTACAACTGCGGTCTTTTTGTCATTAAGCAATGCTGTTATAATGCGGGTTCAGCTTGGTCTCCTTAAATATGTTATACTCCCCGTTCCCATTTGGACACTGCCTGAAAGGAAACTCCCACAAAATCGCCGAGCTGGTTTTGCGTATAACCCTTTAATTTTCTTAAAGACTGTATCTGATAGCCAATAGCACTTAAATCCAGCGGCATAGTCTTCTCTCCTTTCTTTGCTTTGTACCAGTATAAATGTTTTTAGAATCGATTCTGTTTTTATCATAACGAAAAGAAAAAGCAGATGCAATCATCTGATTTTTGAATTTGCAGCATATAAATTCTAGTGCCGGTGGAAAAAAAGAAAGTACACAAGTGATAGATGGCATACCCGCTTGTGAAATACAGAGGAGAATGCTATAATCTAGGAATCATGCAGCGCAGCAGGAAATCTGCGGCGGTGGAGGGGTAAAGAAGAGGCATGGGTATGACCAAGAAAGCTTTTAAATATGATATGCAGCGGGGGCTGGGAAGCTGCGTTCTGGAACTGAAAAACACTCAGGACAAAGAAAAATTCCGCCCTCTTGTTCTCTGGGGCTGTTCTCGTGATATGGCCTATGACGCTCAGAGCGAAGGATGCAGGAGCGTCTATCTGTACCGGCTTATCACGCAGTTTCCGGACTCTGCGCCTTTTATGGATGTTCTTGAAAAACGTTTGTTTCAAAGTATGCGTTCCTGGGGCTGGGAATTTTTACAGGATTGTGAGATTTTGTCTTATTTTGCCCTGGACGGGGATAAGCGGGCATGGAATATTCTGAGAAGCTGCTATCGGGAATCGCTTCAGATCCTGCATAGAAAGCGAAAACATACAAAGGATGACCTGCTGGATAATTTTGAGTCATTGTGCCTCACGCTGGTAACGATGCAGCCCGAAATGTACAGGAAGCTTGTGAAGGATATCGGTATGCTGATAAAGGGTAATTCGCTGTACTCGGCTGCTGATTTTAACTGGTTTCAAAGTGAGAGTGAGAGTAAGCTGGGAGAAAAGGCCGTCCGCAGGATACTACATCATCCCGACGCAGATGAGGGAATCAGAGCCTATGCGCGATCTATGGAGGAGGTCAGGGAGCGCCGGGAGCGCTGGGAGAGGGAAAGCGCAGAGAGGAAGAAATCAGAGCCAGAGACTGCAGATGAGATATATGAGCGTCTGAGAGGGGGAGGGGACTCCGGGAGGATATACCGCTGGCTGGCCCGCAGGATGATGAACCAGGGCAGGTCGCAGGAGGTTGCCGCACTGGCAGAGTATTACAGGAAAGAGGAAGAACCTGACCTGCGGTATCAGTTGCTGCTGATGCTGTCAGATAAATCCTGTGTATGGTCACTGGATATTGAGCGGCTGATTGCGGATTCCCGGTCAGACAATAGCGATCTGGCCGAGTGGGCTTTTGACGCATTGAGCCATATAAGGGATGCAAGAGTGCGGGAATATGCGTATGAACTCCTGAAGGACGAAAAGCAACAGGCTCAGGCGGTATCCATGCTTGCAGCCAACTATGAGGATAGGGACAGGGAGGTTTTTGTCCATGCGGTAAAGCAGATTCCCGTTACCTATGAGAGCGGGGAATGGCATGGGGTATTCTGCAATGTCATGGATCTGTTTTCAGGCTCGGCAAAGCGCAAGCCAAAGGAACTGCTGCTCTATATGTATCGGAATACTTTATGCTCTTATTGCAGGGAGCATGTGGTCAGGGAGATGGGCCGCAGGCGGATGCTGACCCGGGAATTGCTGGAGGAAATGCAGTATGACTGCAATGAGGAAATACGGGCTTATGCGGAGAGGAAACGGAATGACTGATAAATTATCCCTTAAGAAAACGATACAGAATGACTGGTATGCGATGAAACTGGGGTTTTCCAACAGCAAAAGCCTGGTGATCAACTCATTTTTTGTGAGATTGGCAGGCTACTTTGAGTGGGTGTTTTTTGACGCCATTTTTCTGCGGGAGATTGTGGGTGCGCTGGATGAGAACAGGAGTTTTCATAAGATATTTGTCTTTATTGCGGTCTGTGGTCTGCTATTTGCCCTGATCAATCTGTATAACAATTATGCGGAAAATGTGATTCTCCCCCTGCAGACCACCAGATTGTACGGGGGTATTTACCGAAAACTGTATGCGAAGGCGCGGAATGTGGAGCTCAAATGCTATGAGGATTCGGATTTCTACAACCGCTATACTATGGCTATGGACGGAGCGGAGGAAAAAGTCAGCGCCATCATTACAAGCTTTTGGGGCGTTTTGGTGGGCGTGGCGGCAACGGCGGCGGTGTTTGGATTCATGTATGAGATCGATCACTTTGCGGTGCTCTTTATCATCTGTCCGCTGACCGGTAATTTTCTGTTTGGAAACTGGAAGAACAAGTTCGAGTACAAACGATACCGGGAACAGGCGCCCAATGACAAGGTGCTGAATTATGTCAACCGGACCATGTATCTTCCGGACTATGCAAAAGAGATACGACTTTCCCGGATTTTCCGTCTTCTCAAAAAGCAGTACCACGACGCCACCCGGAGAAATGTGAAAGTGGCGGTGAAATATGCGTTTGCCAGTGCAGCCATGAACTTTTGGAGGTGCACGTTTACCTTTACGGTAATCTTTGAGGGGGTGCTTCTCTATGCCGTTTACCGGAATCTTGTGACAGGCTCTATCTCGTTGGCGCAGCTGACTGTCATGAGCAGCCTTATGGTCGCTATGACCTGGATTCTGATCCGTCTTTTTGAAGACATCATGGCAATCATGAAAAACGGATTGTTCATAAACAATCTCAGGGGCTTTTTGGAATACAAAGAGACGATTCCGGAGGATCAGAAGGGAATTCTGCCGGAGAAAGAGTTTGAGAGCCTTGTATTTGACAATGTATGCTTTTCCTATAAGGACGAGGAAACGATAAAGAATCTTTCCTTTGAACTGAAGAAAGGTGAGATTGTGGCGCTGGTGGGGCATAACGGCGCCGGGAAGACCACCATTGTCAAGCTGCTGCTTAGGCTGTACGACCCTGTTTCCGGCGTGATCCGGGTGAACGGAAGGGATATCCGGGAATATGATCTTCATGCCTACCGGGAAATGTTCGCCGCTACCTTTCAGGATTTCAGCATCATGGGAATGACCATCAAGGAGAATGTTCTGATGGGCAGGCACTATGAGAATGAGGACGAGCTGGTGGAGCAATCCTTAAAAAGAGCAGGGGTCTACGATTTTTTTGATAGGGTTACTAAAGTGATCTACACCATGA
>JAIDME010000176.1 GCA_029050705.1 Acetatifactor sp. | reverse complement strand
TGTTGGTTCCGGAGTCGGAGTCGGTGTTGGTTCCGGAGTCGGTTCTTCCTCGGATTTCTCTCCGTCCTCCCCGCTTTCTGATTCATCGCCGTCCTGCCCACCCTGGTCAGATTCCTGATCACTCGGGTCAGATTCTGTGTGTCCCTCCACATGGGGCTCCGGGCTCTCAGGCGTTCTATCCTGATTCAGGTCTGTCAGCCTTAGTGAATTGCTATCCACCATGCCGAGTTTTGCCGCAGCCGCCTTGATTTCGGCATCCGTCATCGGCCGTCCATCCTTCGTGGCTATTCCCATAATCAGGGCTGTCACCACAATACCGATGCCCAGCCCTCTCATATAACTCTTTAATTTCACTTGTTACACCTCTATTGGTTCCTGAACAGGTCAATTACCAGCTTTACTTCACCTACGCCGAGTCCCAGTTCCTTTGCAATGGCCACCTTGGATTTCCCCTGACGGTGAAGCTCAAGTATCCTCTCATTGTTATTCTGTCCGCCCGCTTTCTCCTGCAGGAAACTCACTCTTCCCGCCGCGGACATATCCGCCGGAACAGATGACCGCGACATGGACGTCGCTGACATGGATGTCGCTGACATGGACGTCGCTGACATGGACTCCGTCGGCATAGATGCCTGTGCTGCAGCGGGCACTTTGTGTCCTGTGTTCGGCACTCTGCTTGATGCAGCAGCCCTGTTCGCAGGCACTACTGCAGGCGCTGGCGACATGGACGTCGCTGACATGGACTCCGCTGCTGACATGGATTTCGCCGACATAGACTGTGCCGACACAACCGGCACGGTATGTTCTGCGTTCAATGCCGAATTTGAAGATGCAGCAGGATGAAACTCCTGCAGTCTCACCGGCTGAACCACACCATGTTCTCCGATCTTCTCCGCAGCGATTCTTGCCTGCGAAACCCTGGATATGCCTGTCATCTCCTGAAAGCGGTTCAGCTTCTCTTCCACTTCCTTCACCGTGCGATTCACTGTTGAAACAGTATTTTTAAGATTGTCATGCTTACTGTTCAACATATCGTAAAGAAACATTGCTTCCTCATGGTTCTTGTGTATCTCCGTAAGAACCGTATCAGAGTATTCGTTCACCGCCATAATCTTTTCATTGGACAGACGTTCCAGTGAACGCTCCGTCTTTTCCATGGCATAGGTTACTGCCTCTTCCACCACGCCGTCCACTTGTCCTCTGACACTCTCCATCTCACGGCTCACCATGTCCGCAATTTCTTCCTTCAACAGCTCTTTGGACTGCTCTGAGGCCTCGCCTTTCTTATCCGGGATTAAAAAACTCAATATAAATATGATTCCACCCGCAGCCAGCAGGACAATCTCTATAGTCTCCATCTTTCATTCCTTTTCCCGGTATACTGTCATATCAGATCTTAATATCAAATCCTTTTTGCCCTTTCACAACGACCTGCTCCCTGGGCTGCTGCTTACGCCGCTTTCCGCCATCGCCATAATATTCTCCGTTTCCCTTCTGGCGGGCATCCGGCTGCTTTTGGGACCACTGCGCATCATCACCGCTGTGTACCTCTTTTGTAATCCGCTGCTCATTTTTCTGCACCTGAAACTGTCCGTTGCTCTGGTCCACAAATGCCTTGTTATCCTCATTCTGCTTGATAGAAGAATAATCCTGTGCCCTTGACACCGTAGTCAATTCAATAGCGCTGAATGCCATACTCGTCTCCTTATATCTGCCTTATAAAGATACCATCTTAACCTCGCCCTGGTCTCTCACAAACTTACAATAATGATAGCTGGTATGAATCGTCTTGGTCGCATCTCCTATGATGATAGTGGTTCCCGGAAACATCTCATTATTGACCAGAATTTCCGCCTGTCTTTGAGTCTCCATCATACGACGCATCTTATCCAGCCGGGTCTCCAGTTCCCTGAGCTCCGCTGACTTTTCCTCCACCAGTCCTGCCACGGTCTTCATATACTTCAACTGGCTCTCATTAAACTGGGCTCCCTTGCTCAGCTTCTCCTTGAAGTTTGCAAGAATCAGTTCTGCGTTCTGAACAGTCTTCATGGTATCCGCCTGATTCTTCTGAAGTCTGGTATACTGGGTCTTGATCAGAGGATTAACCCCCACCTCCAGTATGGTAGTTGCTCCCATGCTTGCGCCGATGGACTTGGCCTCAATTTTCTTGGCGGCCTGTACATACCCGCCGACAATCAGCCCTCTCTTGCCTTCTACAATAACCTCTGTACCCGCCGACACACGGCTGTGAAGAATTGCGCCTGAGTGCACAAAACCTCCGGCCACAACCCTGGCATTCTCTAAGAATTTAACCATCACGTCGCCGCCTGCTTTCAGCATTCCTCCTGCAGCGCCATTCATTCCCTTTCCGATGGTGATACAGCCTCCGGCAATGATCTTAGCCCCTTCCACAAGGCCATCAATTATAACATTTCCTCCGGCCTTCACCTCAAAATTTGTGGTTACATTCCCGTCTATCTGGATACTCCCCTGATAATCCAGATTTCCCGTGGAAACATCCACATCCTTCACTACATAGACATCGGACACAAACACCTTGTCTTCCAACAGCGTCACATGTCCGTCCACCATAGTATAAATCGTCCGCTTGTCATCGGACAGGCCAATGTTCTGTCCGAATTTCAGCGTAATCCGCCTTGGCTCCTTCGCCTTTAGCCTTTTTCCGAATATATCACTCCCGTCAATTCCCGGCACTTCCGGAATAATACGGGCAAGAGCGTCCCCCTTTTTACACTGGTTGATAGTTGTCAGTGTAAAATAGTCTACACTGCCATCCTCCTGCACCATGGGACGCCTGTGGGTTTCCGTATTGAAGTAATACTCAATGCCGGCATCCACGCCGGGTGTTGGCTCCTTCCCTTTCGCAAGAACAATATCCGTACAGTAAAGCCCCTCCGACTGGAAGTGCTCCTGCAGTTCCCCCATCTGTATGCCGTATACAATGTTCCGCAGCCGCAGATCACGCAAAAAGTCGTCAAAAGTAAGCCTTTTCCCAACCTCTGTGGGCGGAATAAATCTTACCGTCGCATACATATTGTCTTCCGCCACATCCAATACATAAGATTCCGGATACGCAGGACAGGGTTCGCTTCCGAGATAGTAGACCGTCTCCCGTTCCTCCATAACCAGCATCTCCAGTTTATTGCGGTCATATACAATTCCATATCCGTCAAGATATTCGGCAATCTCTCCTACCCGCAGCACATCTCCCGTGTCATCTGCGGGATATAGTTTCAAACCATAGCCGTTCTCATAATTTACCAATTGAAAGTAACCATTTTGCATAGTATTCTCCTGTGAATATTGCGATGGCCCTCCAGCCGCTTTCTGTTTTTGAAAATAAGGCTAATTGTCTGTCAGAATTCCCATGTAGTTACCCATTTTTGTCTTCATCTTCTGCAGGGCCCGGGTATGCAGCTGAGACACTCTGGACTCAGAAACCTCCAGAATACTGCTGATTTCCTTTAGCGTCAGCTCCTCATAATAATACAGCGTAATCACTTTCTGTTCTTTCTCCGTGAGCAGCTGCAATGCCTCCCCCAACACCTTTGTCAGTTCTTCCTGTTCAATCCGTTCCTCCGGAGCCTCAAACCTGGATGTAGTATGCCTGCCATAATCCTGAGACACATCACTTCCCTGCTCCATATACTCGTTCAAAGAAACTACTCCGGTAATCTTCATCTGAGACTGCCATTCCAGATACTCATCCCCCGAGATTCCCAGCCCGGCAGCAATCTCCTCATCGGTGGCGGCATGGCCGGTGGCCTGTTCCACCTCACGCATGACTGTCTCAATCTTTTTCTGTTTCTGCCTGATGGTCCGGGGAATCCAGTCCATCTTGCGAATCTGATCCAGAATCGCTCCCCGAATCCGCAGACTGGCATAAGTTTCAAACTTGACTTCCTTAAAACAGTCAAATTTATCAATTGCGTCAATTAATCCGAAAATACCATAGCTCACAAGGTCATCATACTCAACATTATAGCCCAGATACATACTAAGGCGTCCTGCTACAACCTTCACAAGCGAAGCATATTCCAGAATAAGTTTTTCCCTGGCTTCCGATGATTTTGTCTTTGAATACTCTTCTAACAGCTTTCTTCTGCCTGCCTCATCCATGAAACATGCCTCTCCTTTCTTCTTTTTTTATTCTTCTCCGTCTGAAACTTTGCCCTCTTCCCGGTCTTCAGCCGTCTCCTCCCGGCCTTCAGCCGTCTCTTCTGCTTCCTTCTCTATTACTTCTCCCTCTTCTTTCCGCTTTTTTTCATTCTGCATATCGAAATAGTTAAGGGTCCACACCAGAATACTGCCAAGCAGATAAAACAACACCAATACTCCAAGCAATATGCCAAGCCTCTCAACCATTGCATAATCGCGTATGAAGGTAATGATACACGTTATTGCTCCCGCCAGAAGCATCAGCACCATCGGTAAATTCTTTCTGTTCATGCTCTAAATTTCCTCGTCAAATTATGGTTTCAGTCCTGCCCACCGCACGGATATGATAATCCCCTGTCTCCGGATAAAAAATTACAGTTCTTCCATAATTTGCCCCCGTATCCTGTGCAATAATCGGTATTTTTAATTCTTTCAGTTTCGCCTTGGTCGCTTCCACATTTCTGTCGCCAACCTGACCTACATTCACATTGCCCTGGCCCTGAAAGGGGAACATGGTCGCTCCTCCGGCAATTTTTGCCACCATGCGCTTGCGCATTGCCCCAAGCTTTTCCATCTGTCTGACAAGCTCCACTATACCTGTATCGGCAAACTTTGCAATATTCGCCTGGCCGTTTCGCATAGCCGTACTGTCCGGCAGCATAATATGGGCTAATCCACCTATCTTTGTCTGCGGGTCCCTGATAGCAATCCCCACACAAGAACCAAGTCCCAGAGTAGTCACTCCGTCGGGGCTTACGCAAGTCTTCAAGTCCGCCATTCCAACTTTTATTATTTCACTCATGCTTCATTCCCGTTTCTCTTGTTTCTCTTAAATTTTCGAAAGCTCCGTTCAAATAAGCACGCCCTCGTTTCATCATACCACCGGCAGCCCCAATGATGTCAGAATCTTTGCATATGACTCCATATCCGGAATCAGGATAAAATATCCGTCCAGCTGTATCTCATCATGGAACTGCGATTGAATCAGAAGAATCTTGTCGCCGAAAATACCAAACTGAATTGCAGGCACACTAAGTATTGCCCCCGCCATATCCACGGTCAGCGCCGGAGGTGTGGGAAATATCTTTAAATTTGTAAGGGTAGACAGAGAGTTAAGATAGGCACCTGTAATGATGTTGCCCACTTCCTTCATCGCCGACAGACCCATCTCCTCAAATTCGTTTCCCTCCGGCAGCATGCCCATTGTGATTTTCTGAATCAGATGCCTTGCGGTATGCTCCTCCACCATGAACATCATGCTTCCTGTAATATCTCCCTCGACACCAAGGAACACTCCCACCATGATCAGTTCCTCACCGCCCATCATCTCACCGACCTCCGAGAATTCAAGCAGCTTGACCTGAGGAACCTTCATATCAACTTTGCACTGCAGCATCTGCGACAGTGCTGTCATTGCATTTCCTGCACCGATATTTCCTAATTCCTTCAGGACGTCATAATATGTTTCAGTAACCTGCTCTAAGCTCATGCCTCCCATGAAACCTGTTCTCCTTATCTCTAATTAATACTAATTTCCCTCAAGGCTGATAGCATTCAAATCAAACAGGGAAATCAGCTCACCGTTGTGCTTACCCACCGCATTGATCAGACTCGATTTCTCTTCCTTTGCATTATATGTAATCTTCTCAATCTCATTGACAGAAAGTGAAACTACCTCTTTCACCTCGTCAACCAGAATGCCGACATTACCTTCCTGCTCCAGTTTCAGGACAATAATCCTGGTTGCCTTGGTAATAACATCATCCTCCAGATCCATCTTCAGGCGCATGCTTATGACCGGAATAACCTCACCCCGCATATTGATTACTCCCTTTAAAAATGCGGGCATTTTGGGGATTCGTGTGATAGACTGCATCCTAACAATATTGTCAATGCTGCGGATGTCTATTCCGTACTGCTCCTCGCCCAGTCTGATTACTATATACTGAATGGTCTCTCCGGCAGCCTTGCCCTCTTCTACCAGCAACTCCTGTACCGTACTTTTACCCAGTTCCATATCCGTCTGCTCTCCCTTCCTAAATCAGTGCGTTGGCATCCAGGATCAGAGCAATCTCGCCGTCGCCCAGAATGGTTGCACCACTGATAAATTTACACTGCTTGATATATTTGCCCAGGGATTTGATGACAATTTCCTGCTGACCGATAAGTTCATCTATCACAAGGCCCGCCATTTTGTCCCCCTTCTTTACAATGACTACAACCAGGTTTTCATCCGCCGCTCTCTTGCTCTCAATATCAAGCACCTCATTCAGGCGAATCAGAGGGATAACCTGCCCGCGAAGATGGATAACCTCTTTGTTCTGCACCAGCTTCACATCGCTGGGAACAATATCTTCCAGGGTCTGTATGGAGCCCAGAGAAATGGCATACTTCTCATCTCCCACGACCACCATCAGCGCCTGAATGATAGCCAGAGTCAGCGGCAGCCTGATAGTCCATGTACTTCCCTCTCCCAGCTTGGTCTTTACTTCCACCTCGCCGCTTAAGGATTCGATCTTGGACTTCACCACATCAAGCCCAACGCCTCTTCCCGAGACATCCGTAACCTTCTTGGCCGTGGAAAAGCTGGGCAGAAACAACAGATTAACAATCTCCTTATCTGTCATATTCGCCGCCTGCTCGGGAGTGATGCTGCCTCTCTCGATGGCCTTCTCCTTTACTGCCTCCGTATCAATACCGTTTCCATCATCCCTCACCTCAATGACAACGTTATTGCCATCCTGATAAGCATCCAGGAAAATGGAGCCTACCGACGGCTTCCCGCGCTGTGCACGCACCTCCGCAGACTCTATTCCATGGTCTGCCGAGTTTCGTAACAGATGCATCAGCGGGTCACCGATCTCATCCACCACAGTGCGATCCAACTCAGTCTCCTCACCGGTCATATACAACTCCAGCTTCTTATCCAGCTTCTTGGAAAGGTCGCGGATCATTCTGGGGAACTTATTCACCACGCTCTCAATGGGAACCATTCGAACCTTCATAACCGACTCATGAAGGTTGGTGGTAACCTGCTCCAGATACTCGATCTGTTCATTAAACGCACTGTTGGTATTGGTCTGCTCCTGACTGGATACCGACACCAGTGAGTTCTTTGCTATGATCAGCTCGCTGACCAGATTCATCAGAGAGTCCAGTTTTTCAATATCCACACGTACTGTGCGGTTCACCACCGGCTTCGAAGCAGTCTTCTTTGTATCCTGCTTTGCCGGTGCCGCCTGGGCCGGAGCCACTGCCGCTTCTGCCTGAGGCTCTGTGGATGCCGCAGCGCTTTCTGCCGGTACAGACTTCTCTTCCTCTGCCGCTGCTTCCGCTTCCGCCTTTTCTTCCTCCGACTTCTTGTAAGAGGGATTGTTTTCCAGCATGATGAGTGCTCCCGTGGCTTTCTCAATCTCGGACACACTCTCTGCTGCCTCTATGATCTTGTCAAGTTCTGCATCAGAAAGCAGCATTAGCGTGAAATCTCTGTCAAACTTTTCGTCCTCCACATCCTGAGCACTTGGCATGGAAACAATGATCTCCGCCATCTCCTCCACCGCTTTGAACACCAAAAATGCCCTTGCGGCCTTCAAGATACAG
>JAIDME010000175.1 GCA_029050705.1 Acetatifactor sp. | reverse complement strand
CCTCTGTGGGCATAGAGCCACCCCTTAAGAGGCGTCATGTCCGGCTTTCCGAACACCCTTGGCATGATCATTAACAGATATAGTATAACAAGCGTCAGAATGCAAATCAGAATAATACCTAACACGTTCATCTTAAAAAATTTCCTCTCAGTCGTCTACATCAAAGTTCTCCAGCACGCTGGCCTTTTTCTGCGGTTTCACATCCCCGTGGCGCACCTGGGTCATGGTGCAGAAGGACAGGATTGCAAACACAAATGCGTAAGGGAACAGGGTCCTGTATGACACATTCTCAAGCAGGTATCCGGACAGGATGGGGGTAACCACCTGCGCCGCCATGGAAAAGGTGTAATAGGTTCCCGTGTATTTTCCAATGTCCCCGCCCTGGCTCATGGCCACGATCATGGGATAGGAGTTCACATTGATAGCCGCCCAGCCCACGCCGATCAGAGCAAAGGCAATATTGATCAGCGGGTGATACTGGTTTACGAAGATGGCTGCGCCATAGCACGCCGCCATCATCAGCACGCCGCCCATGATGGTCTTCTTCCGCCCGATCCTTGCAGAAATATTGCCGATAGGAATATAGCTTATGATCGCAGCAATTGTGGCGACCATAAGGCAGTCCGCAAAGCCTCCGCCATCCATTTCCCACACCTCTTGGGTATATCTGGAAAACGCAGTAGTTACCGCATTGTACGCCATGAACCAGAATGCAATAGACGACAGCATAAAAGCCATGCTGCGCACAACCTCCGGCGGCAGCTTCTTTTTAACAGCCTTCGCCGGGACCTCCTGCGATTTTTCTGCATCCTCCGGGGCATTCACCGTCTCCGCTGCTACCGCTTCCGCCTCCTTCGTGGCATCCGCTTTCTTCGCTTCTTCCGCTTCAGCTTCCTCCAGGATCTTCAGCTCTGCCCTGAGCCTGTTTTCCCGAATGGTGATGACCAGGACTCCCACCGCGATCGCCATCAGCGCCGCAATGCTGACAAACAGCGGCATATAGTCAGGCCTGTCCCCCTCGCCCACAAGCAGCTTTATCATGATGAGGGCATAAACGCCGCCTACGGCGCCCATAAGGTTTATTACCGCATTGGCTCTGCTGCGCAGACGGTTCGGTGTCAGATCCGGCATCAGCGCCACCGCCGGGGAACGATACAGGCCCATGGAAAGCAGGGTGGCAAACAGCGCTGCCACAAACAGCACAAGACTCTGCTTCCTGTCCGCAAAGGGCAGAAGCATCATAAAAATAACCGCAAGAACCGTTCCGGTCACTATGAACGGTGTCCTCTTTCCCAGCTTCGTATCCACCTTGTCGGACAGCGCTCCGAACACCGGCAGAAGGAACAGGGCCAGTACATTGTCCATAGCCATGAGTATACCTGTCACCGTCTCACCCAATCCGAAGGTATTTTTCATTATCAGTGGAATGATGTTGTCATACATCTGCCAGAATGCACTGATACTCAGAAACGCAAGACCAATAAAAAAAGTTCGTTTGTAGTTAAGCTTCATAGATTTAATCCGCCTTTCCTTTGCGCCCATTATATCATTGGCATACCTGAAACTCAAGCCTGATTTTAGTTGAAAAAATCCTGCATTCATGTATAATAGGGAATGTGTGCTGCAAAAGGGTATCGATTAAATATAGGAAACGAGGTTTTAAAATGATTAGTGCGAACAATGTAACTTACAGAGTGGGCAAAAAAGCTCTCTTTGAGGATGTGAATATCAAGTTCACCGAGGGTAACTGCTATGGACTGATCGGTGCTAACGGTGCCGGAAAGTCAACCTTTTTAAAGATTCTTTCCGGCAGTCTGGAGACTACTAAGGGCGATATAGTCGTCACTCCCGGACAGCGTCTCTCCGTTCTGGAGCAGGACCATTTCAAATATGATGACTGTGTTGTCATGGATACTGTCATTATGGGAAATGAACGCCTGTATCAGATTATGAAGGAGAAGGACGCTATTTACGCGAAGGAGGATTTCTCCGACGAGGACGGCATCCGCGCCAGCGAGCTGGAGGCAGAGTTCGCTGAAATGGACGGCTGGGAGGCGGAAAGCAACGCCGCCATGCTGCTCAATGGCTTAGGGATAGGTCCTGAGTACCATTATTCCCAAATGAGCGAGCTGGATGGCAGTCTGAAGGTGAAGGTGCTGCTCGCAAAGGCTCTGTTCGGCAATCCGGACATCCTGCTTCTGGATGAGCCCACCAACCATCTGGACCTGGATGCCATCGCATGGCTGGAGGATTTCCTGATTGATTTTGAAAACACGGTCATCGTGGTCTCCCATGACCGCTACTTCTTAAACAAAGTATGTACCCACACCGCCGATATAGACTACGGTAAGATTCAGCTGTACGCAGGCAACTATGACTTCTGGTACGAGTCCAGCCAGCTGCTTGTCAGACAGATGAAAGAAGCCAACAAAAAGAAGGAAGAAAAGATCAAGGAACTGCAGGAATTCATCTCCCGCTTTTCCGCCAACGCATCCAAATCCAAGCAGGCGACCTCCCGCAAGCGCGCCCTGGAAAAGATTGAGCTGGATGAGATCAAGCCCTCCAGCAGAAAGTACCCTTACATTGACTTCCGGCCTGACCGTGAAATCGGAAACGAGGTTCTCACCGTTGAGCATCTTTCCAAGACAGTTAACGGAGAAAAGGTGCTGGATGACGTCTCCTTCGTCATGGGACACGAGGACAAGATTGCGTTTGTCGGCGGTCAGGAGCTTGCAAAGACCACACTCTTCCAGATTCTGATGGGCGAAATCGAGCCGGACGAGGGCAGTTATAAGTGGGGCGTTACCACATCCCAGGCTTACTTCCCCAAGGACAACACCCAGGAGTTCGACAATGAGTTGACCATCACCGACTGGCTCACAGGCTACTCTCCCGTGAAGGATGTCACTTATGTGAGGGGCTTTCTGGGCAGAATGCTGTTCGCCGGCGAGGACGGTGTCAAAAAGGTGAAGGTACTCTCCGGCGGCGAAAAGGTGCGCTGTCTGCTCTCCAAGATGATGATCAGCGGAGCAAACTGCCTGATTTTCGACGAGCCCACCAACCACCTGGATATGGAATCCATCACCGCACTGAACAACGGACTGATCAAATTCCCCGGTGTTGCGCTGTTCTCCTGCCATGACCATCAGTTTGTGCAGACCACGGCAAACCGTATTATTGAAATTCTGCCAAACGGCCAGATCATAGACAAGATCACAACCTATGACGAGTATCTGGAGAGCGACGAGATGGCGAGAAAGAGAACCGTATTCACCGCCCAGAAGGAAGAAGACGAGGACTGACGGAAACTATTACAATGTGAAGAAAGGTGCAGATGCTCATATGCTTCGAGTAGATTTACATGTACATTCCAACCGCTCCGACGGAACTTATTCGCCAAAGGAGCTTGTGGACTATGCAATTGAAAAGGGTCTTGCCGCATTTGCACTGACGGATCACGACACGGTGGACGGACTGGACGAAGCTATTTCCTATGCCGAAAAGCTTCGGCAGGAGAGGCGCACTTTGCATGGCGCTTCGTCCGCAAATATCGCCGAACAGGTTCCGTCGGTTCCCGA
Source organism: Acetatifactor sp. (assembly GCA_029050705.1). Classification (GTDB taxonomy): domain Bacteria; phylum Bacillota; class Clostridia; order Lachnospirales; family Lachnospiraceae; genus Acetatifactor. Next base: position 1,984 of record JAIDME010000175.1, on the reverse strand, counting down.
GGTTATTCCGGGTATTGAGTTTTCCACAGAATATCAGGGCCAGGATGTGCACATTGTGGGACTCTATATCGATTATCACAACCGTTCTTTTCGGGAACAGCTGCAGGAGTTTGTAGACTCCCGCATCAACCGTAACCATAAGATGTGCCGCCTCCTGCAGGAGGCCGGTATTCAGATAAGCTACGAGGCGCTTCAGGAGGAATTCCCCGACGCAGTCATCACCAGAGCCCACTATGCAAAATACATGCTAAACCATGGCTATATCAAAAGCATACCGGAGGCGTTTGCACGCTATGTTGGCGACCACTGCCCCTGCTACGTCCCGCGCGAAAAGGTAACACCCGTACAGGCAGTAAAGCTGGTTTTGGATGCAGGGGGCATTCCCGTACTTGCCCACCCTATCCTCTACCATATGAGCGACTCCCGCCTGGACGAGCTGACCGCTGAGCTAAAAGGCGTCGGCCTCATGGGTATCGAGGCCATTTACAGCACCTACAAACCTCACGAAGAACGTCAGATCCGCGCTCTGGCGAAAAAATATGACCTCCGCATCAGCGGAGGCAGCGACTTCCACGGCAGCAACAAGCCGGGCCTGGATTTAGGCACCGGTTACGGTGCCCTCTTTGTACCCATGGATGTGCTGACGGATTTGAAGAAGCTTCGTCACGCATAGGAAGCGCGTATACGCTCATACTCTTCCTGACTGATCTTTATGATGGTTCCATGCTTATATCCATAGGGGAAACGGAAATCTTTGTCAGACCGCACAAACCTGCCGGATGCCAGGCTGTCGGCCACAAAAGGAATATATCCCTGTCCTGCCCCCGGCACTCCGTAGTAATCCAGAAAGAGACACCACTTCCCGTCCTCCACGCGGACTGCTGTAGGCGCTTCATACAGGCCTGCCTGAATAACCTTCATGCTCTCGTCAAATGCTTTAATCCGTTCAAAAGGTCCGGTTACGCTTTCCGCCTTTAAAAGGATGATCCTTTCCGGGTTACCTTCACTCTTCACAAAAAGATAATATTTCCCGTCCTCCTCGTACATAGCCGAGTCAATCACGCCGGAATCTTCTTTCCGGTACAGTATCTCCGGCCCGGAAAAAGTCTCAAAATCCTTTGTCCTGCTGTAATATATGGCCTTGTTTCCATAGTCGTTACTCTTGTGTGAAGACGACCAGTGAATCACATAGTCCCCCTCTTTTCTGTCAAAAATAATGTCCGGTGCCCAAAGACAGCCAAAGTCATCATCCCCTAATTTCACCAGCCTCTGCTCCGACCAGGATACCAGATCCGTTGATTCCCAAAGGGAAAAATATTTGCTTCCGTTTCTGCCTATTTCCTCCCAGGAATTGTGATACTGATTCCTCATCCCATAGGACAGGCTTAAGTCTGTTGCAAGTATGTAATACTTCCCGGTTTCTTCACATTTTGTAATGGTAAAATCCCTTACGCCCTTATCGCCGTAATAAGCCCACAGCACCGGCTGTCCGTGATTTACCTCCTCCCATGTAAATCCATCCCTGCTGAGTCCGAAATATACCTGTTCTCCGTCAGGTGACGTTTTTTCTCTAAAATGAACAAACAAATATGCCATATACTGCCTCCTTTTTCTGTCCCTATCGGCCGGACAGGCCCTGCTGCAGCTCCACAAAGACAGTTTCATAGGGCGCGATTGTCAGCGTCCTGTCCCCTGCCCTGGTGGGAACCGTAGTAGTCTGCTCCCTGTCGCTGTTATTGATGACCACCAGTTTCCCGCTCTCAGGATAGTATGCACATTCCGTATACAGATTGTCAGTCATGTACAGACCGCTTAAGCCCTCGCCTCCGGCATAGCGTATCAGCTGATACAACAGGCGTGTGTTCTCAGGGCTTACCCGGAAGGAAGCCAGATAAATGCCCTTGCCTTCGCCAAAAGAATTGATGGTTATAACAGGCTTATCGCCGTCCGCCAGAAGCACCTTCGCACTGCCGTCCGTAAGATC
>JAIDME010000174.1 GCA_029050705.1 Acetatifactor sp. | reverse complement strand
CACTTGGGATGCGACAGGCGGCGTGCTCTCCAATGCGGAAGGACCGGTTGCGACTCTTACCAATATATTTAAGAATGACGGAACCCTCCTGACCGATACAGGTGAGGCAACCCCGGCAAACCCTGATTATCCCGGAGAAACAATAGCCGATAGAGCGCAGAGGGAATTGAATGCCCTGGCTGCGGCTTACGGCTATGAAGGCTCTGCCGAAGATTTTCTGAATCTCTGCGTAGGAATTGAAAATGATCAGACCCCTCCGGTGAAGGAGACCTGGAGCGTCAGACAGCTGCTTGGGGCCCAGGTGGGAGGTAATTTCACCACCGGCGCTACCGGGGATACCTTGAGCGTTCAGAGGAAGTTTTCCGATCTGGGCGGAGGTGCATTTACCTCTGATGCCAGGGTTTATTACGGACACACCGTGACCTTTGATGGCAAAACGGGTTATCTGCAGTCGGTGGACGGCCTCACAACAAACTTTACGGTAAGGCTGAATCTGAATGCTGCAGGCTTAGGGGGAAATGACGCAAACGGAGACCCTGTAAACGAAGAGACTAACCCTATGGGCAACTTCTCTAACATTACCATTGATCTCTCCGAGATTTCCATGTTCAACAACAAGGGAACCTCCACCGTGGGCGCTAACAAGGGCAGCAACAACGAACAGACATTAGGGATGGGCTCCGGACGCCGCCTGGGCGAAATGATCGGCGTGTCCATCGACCAGTCAGGCCTGATATATGCCAGCTATAGCAACGGAATGACAAGGCTTCTGGGCCAGATTGCCACGGCTGCCTTTGCAAATGCCTCCGGTCTGGAGAAGAAGGGCGATAACCTTTACTCCGCAACAATGAACTCCGGTGAGTTCGACGGCATCGGCGAGGACATCAAGTCGAGCGGCGGATATATGTCCACCGGCCAGCTGGAGATGAGTAATGTGGATCTGTCCTCTGAATTTACGGAAATGATCACCACACAGCGTGGTTTCCAGGCAAACAGCCGTATTATTACGGTGTCGGATACCCTGTTGGAAGAATTAACTAACCTGAAACGTTAAATTTTTCTACCTATCTTTAAAAATGTGTGTTATAATAGGGACGGATTGTTTTCCGTCCCTATATCAGTTACTGTACAAACAATTATTTTGAGGAGAAACGGCATATGATCGAGGTGACAAAACTGAATGGAATAAAAATTCTTGTGAATCCGCATCTCCTTGAAACTGTGGAGGAGACACCGGACACGGTGATGACTCTGACCACAGGAAAAAAAATAATTGTAAAAGAAAGTAGACAAGAGATAAAAAATCTAGTAAAATTGTACAGAAAGGATATTTTTGCGGAATAACTAATAAAAAATACATAATATAAAAGGTGATTGGTATGGATATTGCGTCTTTAGCGGGACTTTTACTTGGTTTTGCAATGCTTGTCTTCGGTATTCTATCTGCCGTGGAATATGATTTTTCCGTTGTGGGAACAGAGTACATTGACGTACCCTCGGCAATCATTACCTTCGGCGGTGCGTTCTCGGCCACCCTGCTGTCTCACAGCATGGCTGACTTTATCGGTGGACTGAAGAGCTTTACACTGATTTTTAAGGCACCTGCCATCAATACCGGTGAGATGATTCAAAAAATTATAGATCTGTCGAATGTTGCCAGAAAAGAAGGTCTGCTTTCTCTGGAAGAAGCTGCCGGCGACATGGATGAACCTTTTCTGAAAAAGGGCATTCTGCTGATCGTGGACGGCACGGATCCCGATCTGGTGCGTGCGATCATGGAGACGGAGCTGGTGAGCATCGAGGGAAGGCACAAGAACCGCATCGGTTTCTGGGATAAACTCGGGGCCATGGGTCCTGCCTGGGGTATGATCGGTACGCTGGTAGGTCTGGTAAACATGCTTTATAACATGTCGGATATGGAAGCGCTGGGGCCTTCCATGGCGGTGGCACTGATCACCACACTGTATGGCTCGCTGCTGGCAAACTGGATCTGTATCCCCGTTTCCAATAAACTGCAGGCGGACAACGCCAGCGAGATGATGTTAAAAGAAGTTATGATCGAGGGCCTTCTGTCCATTCAGGCAGGAGAGAACCCCAGAGTCATAGAAGAGAAGCTGAAGTCGTTCCTGGCTCCTGCTGACAGGACCAGTTCCGACGAGACAGCGGGAGGTGAGGAGTAATGGCGAAGCGTCAAGAAGACGCACCGGCGCCGGGGGCGCCGGCATGGATGGCAACCTTCAGTGACCTGATGAACCTTTTGCTTTGCTTCTTCGTTATGCTGTTTGCCATGTCCAATATAGATGAGGCGAAGCTGGCTGAGTTTGTGGCAGCGATGAACACTACCTTCAGTATCTTCAGCGGAGGCGCTACAGCCATCGGAGATGGCATACTGGTCAGCAACGGTGTCAGCCAGCTGAACGAACTGGATGAGTATATCAACAGTACGGGAAAGCAGGCGGACAGTGATACGGAGGGGGAGGATTTTCAGGATTTTGTGCTATCCCCGGAGGCACAGGAGTCGCTGGAACAGTTTCTGGAAGAACAGCAGCTTCAGCAGAATGAGGAATCTTCGGAGGAAATCGAAGAGATTCTTCAGGAGAATCACATAGGCGACGAGGTGGATGTGAGTTTTACGGCTCAATATGTAAAGCTTTCCATGAACGGAGCAATGCTTTTTGATTCCGGAAGCGCGGCGCTGAAGGAAGATGCAAAGTCGGTGCTGGCTATGGTGAGCGTTATACTGGAGAGATACAGCACGGGGACCATTGAGATTGTGGGTCATACCGACAATGTTCCGATGTCCGGCACAAGGTATGCCGACAATGAGGAATTGAGCGATGCCAGAGCCTTGTCCGTATTTTATTACCTGCTGGAGAATTCCGTACTCGACCCGGCCAATATGAAGCATTCCGGCATGGGAGAGCGGGAACCTGTAGCGGACAATTCCACGCCTGAGGGCAGAAGCCTGAACCGGCGGGTGGAGATAAGGATTATGAATCCGTCCCAGAATTAAGTCTTAAAAGAATGAAAACACACAGAAGGACGTAAATATTATGAAAAAGAATTTGCTAAGTATACTTATCCTTGTACTGCTGATCGTGAATATCGCACTGACTACGGTTATGATGATCAGTGTGACCGGTACAAACAAGAAGACAGGAGAGCTGGTTACCAGCATTGCCACCGTCTTAAATCTTGAGTTGTACAATCCGGGCGGGATACCGCTGGCGGATGTGCCCCTTTCCGAAACGGAGACCTACACCATGGCGGAGATCATGATACCTTTAAAATCCTCTGTTGTGGTCAATGAGGACGGAAGTATCGGAACCAGCACAAAGCAGAGTTATATCATGTTTACCACTACCCTCTATCAGAATACAAAGCATAAGGATTACAAGAAGTTCGGGGGAGCGGAAAAGATGGCTGAGCTGGAGAGCCAGATCAAGGTTGTGATCACCGACGTGGTCCGCACCTATACGTTGGAAGAATGCCGTGATGATTTCGATATTATCGAGGATGAAATCCTTACAGAAATACAGAAGATATTTGACTCCGATCTTATCTTCAAAATTGGCTTCAGCGGCATAAAGTTCGGCTGACGCAGACTGATATTTGAGGCATCAAGAGGGAGGTGAACATGCGTGGGCGAGGTATTGTCCCAAAGCGAAATAGATAATCTGCTGGCGGCGATGGCCACAGGCGAACTTGATGTTGATCAGATGCAGGAGAGTGAAGAGAAGCAGGTCAAGGATTATGACTTCCGGCGCCCGACGAAGTTCTCCAAGGAACATCTGAGGACTCTCGAGATTATATTTGAGCATTACAGCCGGCTGATTTCCACAAATCTTCCGGTGTATTTAAGAAAGAATGTGCAGGTTTCCGTGGCAAGTTCAGAAACGGTTACCTTTAACGAATTTACCAATGCACTGTCCAATCCCGTTATTTTGGGAATCATCAATTTTTCGCCGTTGAACGGCCAGATCATTGTGGAATTAGCTACCAACCTGGGATATGCAATGCTTGACCGCATGCTGGGAGGAGACGGGACTCCGTTGGAAAAGAGCAGAGATTTCTCGGAGATTGAGTTGACAATCATTCAAAAGATACTTATTATGTTTACACAGCTCTTAAGAGATCCGTGGAAAAATGTGGTGGATGTTAATCCTGTGCTGCAGAGGCTGGAAACGAATCCTCAGTTCGCGCAGGTTATTGCCCCGAATGACATGATAGCGATTGTGACGCTCAGCATGAAGATTGGGGATGTGGAAGGGTTTATGAATATATGTCTTCCTTTCTTTACACTGGAAGATGTCATGGATAAGCTGAATACCAAGTACTGGTTCTCCACCATGCAGGAGAATCATGATGAAAATTATGAGGAATACATTGAAACATTGATCCGAAAGGTGGATATTCCTATCAGAGCCGTGCTTGGCAAGACTGTAGTATCTGTAAGTGATTTCATGGGATTACAGGTAGGAGACTGCATCCGCCTTGACTCTAAGGTGGATGAAGATATGAATATATACGTAGGTAATATCAAAAAATTTACCGCATTGCCTGGCACTGAAAAAGATTCCTACGCAGTCAGGATTACGTCAGTAATCAAAGAGGAGGAGTAGACAATGGATGGAATGCTGTCGCAGGACGAAATAGAAGCCCTCTTGAACGGTATGGATCTGTCTGATGACGGAACACCGGAGGGCATCGGAAATAATGAAGAAGTGACGGAAATTCCCAGCAGCGGACCGGATGGAGGAAATCAGGCGCCGGAGGATGTCCTGACAGATATAGAGAAGGACGCAATCGGAGAAGTCGCCAACATCAGCATGGGTTCATCAGCAACAACGCTGTACTCCCTGGTAAACCGGAAGGTAAACATTACAACGCCTGTGGTGACGCCTGCCACATGGAGCACATTGCTGGTCGATTATGAGAAGCCATGTGTATTTATTCAGATTAAATACACTGTGGGCTTGGACGGTACCAATATCCTGGTACTGAAGGAACATGATGTAAAGGTTATCACGGATCTGATGATGGGAGGAGACGGCACCAACACGGATGGAGAGCTTGGAGAACTGCACCTGAGTGCAATATCCGAGGCCATGAACCAGATGATGGGTTCCGCCGCAACATCGCTGTCCACCATGCTGAAGACCACGATTGACATCAGTCCCCCGGAAGCATCTCTGCTGGATCTGACACAGGTAAAGAACGGAGAGGAAATATCGCCTTTTCTGGGAGGCACTTTTATAAAGATTGCGTTCCGGATGCAGATTGATGACTTGGTGGACAGTACCATTATGCAGCTCTATCCCGTGGAATTTGCCCGTAAAGTTGTTTCAACCTTTATGGGAAGTCAGGACGGAGGCGATGCAGGCCCTGCTCCGCAGCCAGCAGCAGCACCGGAGCCTGCTCCGGCGGCTCCAATGGGTATGCCGGCTCAGGGCGGCCAGATGGACATGAGCGGTATGTCAATGGGTATGGCGCCCCAGGGAATGAATCCCCAGATGGGCATGGGAATGAATCCTCAGGGTATGATGCCTCAGATGGGAATGAGTCCTATGGGCATGGCACCCCAAATGGATATGAGCGGTATGCCAATGGGTATGGCACCCCAGGGAATGCCGATGATGGGTATGGCACCTCAGGGAATGCCGATGATGGGCATGGCACCACAAAATGTCATGCAGAACGTCAACGTCCAGCCGGCACAATTCCAGAGCTTTGGCGGCGACGGAAGACCTATTCAGGGCCAGGAAAATATCGGACTGATCATGGATGTGCCTTTGGAGGTCACTGTGGAGCTTGGCCGAACGACCAGGTCGATATCCGAAATTCTTAATTTTGCACCCGGCACAATTATAGAACTTGACAGAATTGCCGGAGAACCTATAGATGTACTGGTAAACGGTAAGTTTGTTGCCAGAGGCGAAGTTGTAGTGATTGAAGAGAGCTTTAGTGTCAGAGTCACAGAGATTATCAAATAGTAGGAGGAAGTTTTAATGGCAAAGAATATTTTAATTTGTGATGATGCAGCGTTTATGAGGATGATGATAAAGGATATCCTGAGCAAGAACGGCTACAATGTTGCAGGTGAGGCTGAGAACGGCATGAAAGCGGTTGAGAAGTTCAAAGAGGTGACGCCTGACCTGGTGCTTATGGATATTACCATGCCGGAGATGGATGGCATTGCTGCGCTGAAGGAGATTAAGAAGCTTGATGCCGGCGCTAAGGTGATCATGTGTTCTGCAATGGGTCAGCAGGCGATGGTAATTGAGTCTATTCAAGCAGGTGCGAAGGACTTTATCGTAAAACCTTTCCAGGCAGAACGTGTTCTGGAGGCAGTTAAGAAGGTTGTGGGCTGATGACGATTCTTCTGGCGGGAGGAACAGACAGCTACGCCCAGTTTATCACTGTACTGGTAGTGTTTGTACTGGTACTCGGTGTCACGGCGCTTGTCACCAGGTGGATGGCCAATTACCAGAAGCAGCAGAATGTGAATGTGAACGTGGAAGTTATAGAGACTACACGTATAACCAGCAACAAGTACATTCAGATTGTGCGGCTTGGAGAGACTTATGTGGCGATTGCGGTCTGCAAGGATACGGTTACGCAGCTGTGTGAAATACCGGGGGAGCAGTTGAAAAAGGGTAAATCCGGCCAGGGTAGCTTTTTGCGCTCCGCAGGCTTTAGGGAGTTGCTTGACAGGGCGGCCAAAAAGGACAGGTTGGATTCGGTTGAAGCAGAGGATAATCAGTCAGATGATGAGAATTAAGCCGAAATTTAAGCAAATAGCGATGTTAATATGCCTGCTGGTCACGGTGGGCATATTGTGTATTCAAAATTCCATAACTGCCCAGGCATCAAACCTGACAGGAGAATCAGGGCATTCCACTGTGCTGAATCCGCCCGGTACAAATGATACGCAGGATGATTTGAACAGCCTGAACACGGGCAATATGTTTACACTCACATATAATGATGGGAACGGGGAACTGAACGGCGCGTTGAGAATATTTCTGACGCTGACGCTGATTTCCTTAGCCCCCATTATCATTATCATGATGACATCTTTCACAAGGGTTATCATTGTGCTCCATTTCACCCGTGCGGCGCTGAATACGCAGACTGCACCTCCAAACCAGGTGCTTATAGGGCTTGCACTTATTCTCACCTTTTTTATCATGGAGCCCACCATAGCCCAGATAAACGAGCGGGCAATTCAGCCCTTTGAGGCCGGAGAAATCACCCAGGAGGAGGCTTTTGAGGCAGGAATTGCGCCCCTGAGGGAATTTATGTATCCCCAGACTCAGCTGAAGGATGTGCAGCTGTTTATGGATATTGCCGGTCAGGAATGGGATGGGCAGAACGCCTCTATCCCCCTGTCGGTGCTGCTGCCCAGTTTTATGCTCAGTGAATTGAGAATAGCATTCTGGATAGGATTTATGATATATATACCATTTATCGTGATCGACATGGTGGTGGCGTCCACTCTGATGAGTATGGGTATGATGATGCTGCCGCCCACCACAATTTCCATGCCCTTCAAAATACTTTTATTTGTTCTTGCGGACGGCTGGGGACTTGTGATAGGCAACTTAGTGAGGACATTTTACTGAGATAGGGAGGTGGTGTAAATGACAATAGATGCGATTTCCGATATGGCACAGACTGCGCTTTTTCTGATTATCAAGACTGCGCTGCCCGTTCTGCTGGTGTCGCTGGTTGTTGGCTTGACCGTAAGTATTTTTCAGACGGTGACTTCAATTCAGGAACAGACTCTGACGTTTGTACCGAAAATTATTTGTGTGTTTGCAGCGCTGATTCTATTGGGACCATGGATGATGAACAATATGGTGGGGTTCATGACGGAACTTTGGAGCAGCTTCAGCGTCTATGTACATCAATAGGCGGGAATGAGCATGTATGGTTAATTTTTCGTTTTCTATCTTTGATTTAGAATATTTCCTGCTGATTTTTATGAGAATCACCGGGTTCGTGTACGCGGCACCTTTTTTCAGCATGAGGAATACTCCTATGCGGGTCCGGGTGGGAATCAGCTTTTTTACCGCCATGCTTCTGTACCAGTCGCTGACACCATCGGATTACATGGGGTACAGCACGGTGCTGGAGTATGCCATCATCGTCATGAAGGAGGTTGTTGTGGGGCTGCTCATCGGGTTCGGGGCGTCTGCCTGCACTTCTATCATGAATTTCGCGGGGGCCATAGCGGATATGGAGATAGGTCTGTCCATGGTGACCCTGTTTGATCCTGCGACTCAGCAGAACAGCAGTATTACAGGTGTGTTTTATCAGTATGTGCTGATGCTGATGATGATTGCTACAGGAATGTACCGTTATCTGTTTGCGGCACTGGCAGATACGTTTAGACTGATTCCGGTGAGCGGAGCGGTATTTCATGGGGACAGGCTGGTGGATGCCATGCTTCAGTTCCTGGGGGATTATATAATAATCGGGTTCCGGATCGTGCTGCCAATATTCTGCACTATCCTGCTGCTGAATGCCATTCTGGGTGTGCTGGCAAAGGTGGCACCTCAGATGAACATGTTTGCCGTGGGTATGCAGCTCAAGATACTGGTGGGACTCAGTGTGTTTTTTCTTACAGCCAATATGTTGCCGGGAGCCGCGGACTTTATTTTTGAGGAAATGAAACGTGTGATGAATTCCTTTGCAGGAGCGTTACAATGATTCGATATAATCTGCAATTTTTTGCGAAAGAAGGAATGGGCGGCGAGAAGACAGAACCCGCCACTCAGAAAAAACTGGACGATGCCCGCAACGAAGGGCAGGTGGCAAAGAGCCGCGAAATTGCCAACGGGCTGGGACTGCTGGCATTGTTCCTCTGTCTGAAACTGTGGGCAGGGCACATCGGAACACAGCTGCTGGAAATATTTCCCAATGTCTACAACAGGATTTCTGATGTTTCCACGTACTGGGAGGGGCGGATGCCGGAGGCAGATACCAGAGCGGTATTTTCCATGATGTTGATGCAGACATTGATTATTATTGCGCCCCTTCTGCTGATCGGTTTTGTGGTGGCTTTTGTCAGCGATATTATTCAGGTTAAGTGGCATCCTACATTTAAGCCCATGCAGCCGAAGTTCAGCAAGCTGAACCCGCTGAAAGGGGTCAAAAAGGTTTTTTCCGTCAATTCACTGGTGGAGTTGATTAAATCTATTGCCAAGATTGGCCTGATCGTACTTATATGTTATAATTATCTGAAGGGCAAGGAGATGCTCCTGCTGAATCTCTATGGCATGGGCCTGCTGCAGGCGATCAATCTTGTGGCGGAGATAGTGACTGATCTGGGTATCAGGATTGCTGCATTGTACATGCTCATTGCTTTTGCGGATTTCGCTTACCAGAAGGTGAAATTCAAAAATGACATGAAGATGACAAAACAGGAAGTCAAGGAAGAGTACAAGCAGCAGGAAGGTGACCCTCAGGTTAAGGGACAGATTCGCCGGAAAATGCAGGAGGCATCCAGGCGCCGTATGATGCAGGATCTGCCCCAGGCGGACGTGGTCATCACGAACCCTACTCACTACGCGGTTGCCATCAAGTATGACCCGGCGGTGGCGGATGCGCCGCTGGTGATTGCCAAGGGTGAGGACTACATGGCGGCGCGCATCAAGGAAGTGGCAAAGGAAAACAGTATAGAAATCGTGGAAAACAAGCCCCTGGCCCGTATGCTGTACGCAAATGTGGACATTGGGCAGACGATTCCGCCCGAGTTGTACCAGGCAGTGGCGGATGTACTTGCGTTTGTGTACCACCTGAAGGGCAAATTGTAAGTGATTAATTCTCAAACAGAAGTATAGAATGGAAAGGAGGAGATGAGCATGAATTTCAGTAAGATGGCAAAGACGGATGTGATCATTGCAGTCTACATTCTGGTTGCGTTCATCATGTTCATTGTCCCCCTTCCCTCCGGAATAATAGATGTGTTCATGGCGCTGAACATCGCCATAGGCTTTACTATCCTCTTTGCGTGTATGTTTACCGAGGAAGTGCTGGATATATCTTACTTCCCTACGATTTTGCTGTTCACAACCATTTTCCGCATCGCTCTGAACGTTTCTTCCACCAGGCTGATTCTGAAAACCGGCGATTCCGGAAACGTGGTAAAGACCTTCGGAGCCTTCGTAGGCGGCGGTGATCTGATCATAGGTGCGATCATATTCATCATTTTGATCTTGATACAGTTTCTGGTCATCAACAAAGGTTCTGAGCGTGTAGCTGAGGTAACCGCAAGATTTACCCTGGATGCTATGCCCGGTAAGCAGATGGCTATTGATGCGGATTTGAATACAGGAGCCATAGATGATAAGGAAGCCAAGGCGAGGCGAGACAAGATACAGCAGGAGTCCAGCTTCTTCGGTTCCATGGACGGTGCCGTGAAGTATGTAAAGGGAGATGCCGTGGCGGGCCTTCTGCTGACGGCCATCAACCTGGTGGGAGGTATTGCCATGGGCGTGCTCCGTGGCGGCCTCGATGCCGGTACTGCATTGGATACCTATGGCATCCTGACCATCGGTGACGGTCTGGTGAGCCAGATCCCTTCCCTGCTGATTTCGCTTTCCACAGGTATTCTTGTCACAAAGGGAAGCAAGGAGGCGGAGTTTGGCCCGGCGATCGTCAGACAGCTCTTTGGCGTGCCTAAGGTCATGTACCTGGTGGGCGCTACACTTGCCTTTTTGGGTGTTGTGACGGAGTTGAACACCATTCTGTTTGTGGGGCTGGGGCTGCTTTTTGTGGTCGGCGGCAGAATGATGGCCGGCAATCTGGAGACGGCCGGTATCGAGCAGGCAGTAGATGAGGAGGAGGCTGCGGCGGAGGAAATCAGGCAGCCTGAGAATGTGAACAGTCTGCTTCAGGTGGATCCCATTGAACTGGAATTCGGTTACGGTATCATTCCCCTTGCGGACGTGAACCAGGGCGGAGACCTTCTGGACCGCGTGGTCATGATAAGAAGGCAGATTGCGCTGGAGCTTGGTACGGTGGTGCCCATCATTCGACTGCGTGATAATATCCAGCTGAATCCCAATCAGTATATTATCAAGATAAAGGGAATCCAGGTCAGTGAAGGAGAGATATTGTTTGACCATTACATGGCGATGAATCCCGGCTATGTGGAGGAGGAGATCACAGGTATTCCCACCTTTGAACCTTCATTCCACCTTCCGGCTATCTGGATTACCGAGAGCCAGAGAGAAAGAGCGGAGAGTCTGGGGTATACTGTTGTTGACCCGCCCTCTATCATTGCGACTCATCTGACGGAGGTCATCAGACTGTATATTGATGAACTGCTGACCCGTCAGGATGTTCAGAACCTTGTCAACAATATGAAGGAAACCAATCCGTCTCTGGTGGAGGAACTGGTGCCGAAGCTGCTTGGCCTTGGAGAGGTTCAGAAGGTTCTGCAGAATCTTCTGAAGGAAGGGATTTCAATCAGAGATCTGCTTACCATTATGGAGACGCTTGCGGACTATGCGCCTACCACCCGGGACGTGGACATTCTTACGGAATATGTACGCCAGAGCCTGAAGCGTGCCATTTCCACCAAGTACTTCCCCTCCCATGAGACTACCAGCGTAGTGACGCTGGATCCTAAGATAGAGCAGGAGATTATGGGAAGCGTCAAGCAGACGGAGAACGGCGCATTCCTGAATCTGGACCCGAGCAGGTCAAGGGCGATTATCGACTCTGTGGGCAAGGAGGTTCAGAAACTGGAAAATCTGGGAAAGAGTCCGATTGTTATCACATCGCCTATTGTGCGCATGTATTTTAAACGCCTGACGGAGGATTACTTCAAGGAACTTGTGGTAGTGTCATATAATGAAGTGGAGTCTAATGTAGAATTACAGTCAGTTGGGATGGTGACGGCATAATGATAATCAAAAAATTTGTGGGTAAGACGGAAGAAGAGGCAACGGAAACCGCAAGGAAGGAACTGGGAAACGGCCTTGTGGTCATGAACGTAAAAACTACAAAGAAAAAAGGATTTTCAGGAGTCTTCGGAGGCAAACAGGTGGAGGTCACCGTTGCGCTGGAGGAGGACAGTGATTCACTGCAGGCCGTCCGCAGGGAAGCGGCCAGGATTGACCCGGATGCGGCAAAGCTGGAGGAGGGCGTGCGCGTCGCGCAGAATGCTGTGAATGTCATGAGTGAGAGCTCCCAGAATATAGAGAAGAAGCTGGACAGCTTACAGACCATGCTTGTAACCCGGTTCCAACAGGAAGAGGCAAAGGGAGAGCGCGCGGATGACGAAACAGCGGTCCAGGAAGGGGAAGCAAAAGAGGGGGAGACGGCACCTGATGACGGGAGCAGGGAGCAGGAAAAGTTCATCCGGCTGCTCTACAACACCATGATGGAGAACGAGGTGGACGAGAAATATGCCAATCAGATTGTGGATGATGTGGAGAAGAACAGAAAACCTAATCTGCCCTTTGACTATATTCTGGCAAATGTATACCAGAAAATGATCTTAAAATTTGGCAAGGCCGAGGGAATCACCCCGGCGGCCAAGGGCCCGAAGACGTTGTTGTTTATGGGGCCTACGGGAATCGGGAAGACTACTACTATCGCCAAGATAGCAAGCCATTTTTCGGTGGAGCAGAAGAAGAAGGTAGCGCTTCTCACCGCAGATACCTACCGCATTGCGGCGGCAGAACAGCTGCGCACTTATGCCAACATTTTGGAAGCGCCTTTCAGAGTCATCTATTCGGAGGATGAGGCGAAAGCGGCAGTATCGGATTTCAGGGATTTTGATTACATTTTTGTGGACACTGCAGGGCATTCACATCAGAATGGGGAGCTGCTGGAGAAGATGAAGCTGTTGCTGGAAGCAGTGCAGGAGGCAGGAGAATGCCAGACCTTCCTGGTGCTTTCCGCCACTACGAAATACCGGGATTTACAGCGGATTGCCGCGAGTTACAAGGAGATAACCGATTATCAGATGATTTTTACAAAGCTGGATGAAACGTCGTCTCTGGGGAACCTGATGAATCTCAGGCTGTGCGTGGAAGCACCCATTGCCTATGTGACTTTTGGACAGAATGTACCTGATGACATTGAATTGTTTAACCCGCAGAAGACGGTGAAGAGCCTGCTTAGCACAGGACGACGGGAATCTCTGTAATAACACCGAGGGCACGAAAGGAAACAGTACAAGAGATTTCGGTGCCGGAAATATAGGAAAGGAGAGCGGCATGGATCAGGCGGAACAATTAAGAATTATAAAAGCAAGCCAGCAGCAGTCGAAACCGCTGGCCCGTGTCATCACTGTGACAAGTGGCAAGGGTGGTGTCGGAAAGTCCAACACATCTATCAATCTGGCGATACAGTTCCGGAAGATGGATAAAAAGATTATTATACTGGATGCCGATTTTGGACTCGCCAATATTGAGATTATGTTTGGTACAGTTCCGAAACACAACTTCTGTGATCTGATTTACCAGGGGAAGAGTATAACGGAGATTATTACCTGGGGCCCTATGGATGTGGGGTTCATTTCGGGCGGAAGCGGAATTGCCGGGATGTCAAATCTGAGCCGTGATTACTTAAGCTGTATCATACAGAATCTGGGGCAGTTGGATACTATAGCAGACATCATTATTGTGGACACCGGAGCCGGAATTTCAGATGCGGTGCTGGAATTTCTGGTGGCGAGCGGGGAAATTCTGCTGGTGACTACGCCGGAGCCAACATCCATAACGGATTCCTATTCCCTGCTGAAGGCGTTGTACAGACATCCCAGGTTCAGCGAGGAAGCCACTAAGGTGAAGATGATTGCCAACAGGGTGGAGAAGGAAAATGAGGGATTGATACTTTTTGATAAGCTGAATGCAGTAGTATCGCGGTATCTGAAGATACCAATGACGTATCTGGGCAGCATTCCGGAGGATGTACATCTGCTTCGGGCTGTGATGCAGCAGATGCCGGTTTCAATCCAGAATCCGGGTGCGAAGTCGGCAATGGCATACGAAAGGATGGCTCAGAAGCTTCTGGGCAGAGAGGAGGAGGAACGGCAGCCAAGAAGAGGTATGGCGGCATTTTTCTCCCATCTTATAACAGGAAAAAAGTAAAGAATAGGGTAGGTGGTCAAGATGGTTTCAATGCTTTCAAAATTTGTTTCAATAGGTGACAAAATTGAATTACAGGCAGTGGGACGTGCCGGAGAAAAACAGGTGCAGCGGGACGGTAAGAAGAGGACGTTTTACAGTTCTCTGTACGATTTTCTTTCGGAGGATACGCTGGAAATCACGATGCCCATGGAACAGACGAAGCTCATTCTGCTTCCGGTGGACAGTGAGTTTGATCTGGTGTTTTACGGCACCAGCGGTCTCTTTCAGTGCTTTGCCAGGATTATAGACAGGT
The DNA here is from genome assembly GCA_029050705.1 of Acetatifactor sp. GTDB lineage: Bacteria > Bacillota > Clostridia > Lachnospirales > Lachnospiraceae > Acetatifactor. Next base: position 395 of record JAIDME010000174.1, on the reverse strand, counting down.
ACAAGAGCAATAATGTGTATCTCCTGGTGGTGGAGATGACAAGCAACCTCAGAAAATATCAGAGACGCGAATACTATCGGTTCAGCTGCGCGTTGGAAATGTGCGCAAGAAATCTGCAGGAGGAGGAAATCCAGGCCATAGAAGAGAGCGAGAACTACATGCTGACTCCGGGGCTTCCGCTGCGTCAGAGCGTCATTGTGGATATCAGCGGCGGCGGCTTAAGGTTTATCTCTGCTCAGAAATATGATGTGGACAGCTTTATGTACATCAGCTATCATCTGTTGAAGGACGGGGAGAAAAAGCAATATGAGGTTGTGGGCAAGGTCCTGAGCGCCAAAGAGCTGGAAAATCGTCCGGGAACCTGGGAGCACCGGGTGCAGTACTATGATATGGAT
>JAIDME010000173.1 GCA_029050705.1 Acetatifactor sp. | reverse complement strand
TTTTCCCTTCAAAATCGTAAAAAACGCCGCCGTAATCCTCTACTGCCTGAAGGGAAGAAATATCTGCTCCCTTGATAAAATATTTATCACTTTTATTAATATTTGCGTTCTCCGGGTCTGCCTGCGAATCTCCGCAGCCGGTCTGACCGGCTGCGAGAACCGCCGCAAGAGCAAGAGCCGCATATTTTCTGCTGCTTCTTCTCATTCACTGCTCCTTTTTTCACAATTCCAAATTCAATAAATCGGTTATTGCTGAATACAAAAGGTTACATCGTCAATCGTTCCCCAGTCATCCGGCTGTCCGTTGATCGTAAAGCCCACTGTTACCACTGTACCGGCCTCAAGCGTCACGGAAATCTCCGGTGTCTGCCATACGCTCCATCCCGCATTGGCAAAATCCACGGACTCCAGAATGTTCCCTGCATCATCCTTCACATATAAGGTCATGGAAGAACCGGTGGTATCATCTCCCTGAGAGTATAGGGACAACAGGTAAGTACCCGCAGCATCCACGGTCACCGTCTGCGACGCATCAATTGTAAAGGCATCCGCATTCCAGTAATGGAAGCTGAACTGTCCCGACTTCGGATATCCATCGTTGTCATTTCTGGAAATTCCCGCTTCCGTATTTTCTCTTGTAATATCCCAGCCGTCCACGCCGAGCTCAAAGCTGGAGTTCACAAGGAGATTTCCCGCAAACTCAATATCCTTGGCAGTGGTCTCGCCCGTGTTCAGGTCAGAAACTGCAGTCGCGATTTCGGTCTGATAGGTATCCAGGGCAGTCTGGGGCGTCATCTCTCCGTTGGAAATTGCGTTTATCATGGCATTGACGGAATTATTCAGGGTTGCAAACCCGTTGATGGAGTTAATTTTGGAAAGTCCCTTACTGTAAATATATGTGACATTTTCCACGGTCTCAGCATCGTCACACCAGTTCTCAAGCTGGTCTTCCAAAAGGTTGTTCCACTCCTCCTCACTGTCCGCCAAGTCTGTGATCAGGTCATACATCAGTGCAACTTCCTCCGGCTTATCCACGCCGTTTAAGATAATACGGCAGCCGTTCTCCTTGCCGTAACAGGAATATTCCTGAGCGGAATTTCCCTTGGGGAAGGGTACCCAGCCCCAGTCATCGCTCATCTTATCCAGATACATATAGGAGATCCAAAACTCTTCCAGGCACATCATGGATGTACCGTTCTGAAAGGAGAGGATCAGGGAGTCCCAGTCATCTACGCCATTGTTGAGCGTCCGATAGTTTACGGTTGTAGTGAAATCCTGCAGTGCAGTCAGCGCTTCGATCACATGACTGTCGCTCAGATCAACTGTCATACCTGAATCTGTTTTATTCGCCACATAAGCCTCATTGGAGTACAGGTAGCACCAGCCGAGATTTTCTCTTGTATTAAATCCGTAAATGTCAATTGTTCCGTCATTGTCCTTATCCACATTTGCATTCTGGGCGACTTCCTTAAATTTGTCCCAGGTCCACTGGTCATTCTCGTACAGCTCGTACAGGTCCGGCAGTCCGTATTGATCAAACAAAGTCTTGTTCCAGAAGATGCCGTAGCGTATCTCCGGATCGGTCAGCAGCAATGTGTAGTTTTTGCCCTTATAGCGGCCTGCCTCTATTACATCCGCACGCCATTTGTAATCGTCAAAGTCAATAACTCCCAGATCGCTGATGGGATAAGCAATGCCGCCGTCGATCAGGGTTGGCAGCACGGTCGTGGTGATGGCATAGCCCACATCGCATACAGGGTCACCGGCCAGGACACTGGTAGTATAGTCGTTTACGTAATCATCACCCAGATCCACAAATTCAATCGTACAGTTATAGGTTTTCTCCACATAGGCAATTCTCTCGGACAGTGCCGCATTTACCGCATTGGACTCCGGGTCAGGAGTCATATCATAGTAGGAGCCGATGCGGAATACTCTGCCGCCGAAATCGTACTCTGCGCCGGTGCCCTCCCCATTGCCGCCTGTCTGAATCTCTCCGCTGTTTTGAACGCTTTCCGTTCCCCCGGAATTTCCTCCCTCCGATTCATTTCCCGATGTGCCCTGGCTGCCGCAGCCTGCCAGAGACATCATCATAAGCGCCGCAATCAGTGCCGCAGCCACTCCTTTGCTTCCCTTCCAGTTCTTTTTCATAAAATCTCCTTTCCTGCACCTTATGTGCATATAGAAAATGCAATTTATTTGCATTAACCTCCACGCTTTAGCCGACAATTCCGGAGCGCTCGATTCCCTCCACAAAATACCGCTGACAGAAGACATAGATTGCAACCAGCGGTATGATTGCCAGCACTGTTCCCGTATTGTTTATCATGGACACATATCCGGGACTGATAAAGCTCATAGAACCGCCGAAGCCCTCATATTGCCTGTACACGTTTGCCGCCAGAGAGCTCAGCGCCGTGGACATCACCTGTGTTCTGTTCAGATACAGGGATGAGTAAAACGAGTCCGTCCACTGCCACACAAACCCAAACAGGAACACCGTCACCATCATGGGCACAGCGCTGGGCACCATGATCCGGACAAAAGTCCGGAGCTTTCCGCAGCCATCCACAAAGGCCGCCTCCTCCAGTTCCTTTGGCATATTCTTAAAAAACTGCCGCAGCATATATATGTACAGTCCGTTTCGCACTCCCATGGTAGTTGCCGCCTGTAAGATAAAGGGCCAATAAGTGTCGATCAGGTTGACAGAACTCCCCGTCAGCAACTTAAAAATGCCGAATATATCAAAAAAACGATATTTTATAAACAACGGCAGCATGATAACCTGAGGCGGCACGATCATGGTAAAGATCACACACCCAAACAGCAGCTTTTTAAACGGAAAACGAAATCTCGCAAAGCCGTAAGCCACAAGCAGACATGACACAAGCTGCAGAAGAGAAACTCCCGCCGACAGCAGCAGTGTCCGCACAAATACCGTTCCGTAGTTCATGCCGGAAAGCGCCAGCCGATAGTTGCTCCATGTGAAATTCTTTGGAATGTATCTCACACTGGCATCGTAAAGGTCACTTTCACCCATAAAGGACACACTGAATTTCAAAAAGAGGGGCTGCAGGATCGTAAAACAGATTCCTATGACGATAACGCCCCGCACCAGACTCCAGCCCATGCGCCCTACGCGCGCCGGAGTGATTCGCTTCCCTGTTCTCATACACACTAACCTCCATGTCGCCGCCCTGCGGCACAAATATTATCTCTCGTCATAATAAAATACGTGTCTGGAAATAACGCCTCCCACAACGGCTATAATGACCGCGATACACACAAAATAAATCCATGCCATGGCGGAACCGTATCCATAATCGATTTCCGTAAAAATGGTGGCGCGTATTTCCGTCATCATCTCATTGCTCTCGCTGGTAAAAAGAGCAATTACCGTGTACACACTGTTTACCAGTATCAACGAGCTTATCATGGGAAACGTGATCTTCCAGAAATTTTCCCACTGAGTCGCTCCCTCCATACTGGATGCCTCATAAAGAGAGGGTGAAATACCCTGCAGGCCCGCCAGGAAGATCAATATCTGTACGCCGGAGGCGATCACTATATCGTATAGTCCGTTCACCGCCGTGGCCAGCACGGATATCACGGATATGGGAAGAGAGGTATACTCTGCAAGAAAGCTTCTTATGTTCAAAAAGGCTCCCAGATTTCCGATGGCCGCACTGTCTGTTGTGCTGTCCAGCGTAGCCACCAGCAGATCCGAATTCTCCAGTGCAAGAATGACTCCGGAGGAAATGATGACCGGCAGAAACAATATACTTCTCGCCGCCGTCCTCCCGTGAAATTTCTGGTTCAGCAAATTTGCCGCAAAAAAGCTGAAGATCAACACCAGCGGCACCTGTAAGAGCATCTGGGAGATACTGCCCAGGAGCTGTAGATTAAAATCCGGATCTATGGTAAAGGCGCGCAGGTAATTGCCCAGCCCCCGGTCGGAAGCCTGTGTCAGGATATAGCCCTCGCCGGTCACCTGCATGTCGCTGAAGCTGAACCGCAGAGACTCTGCGATCAGCGGCAGAAAGATGAAAAAAAATCCGACCAGAAAGGGCAGAATAAACAGAAGCCCTGCCACAGCATCTTTTCCGGTCAGAGAAAAGCGCCATTTCCCGTTCCGCTTTTTAAAATATTTCATGGCCTTACTCCTTTCCGCCCGGCGTTACCGCAAAATTATGAGCCTCCACCGCAGCACCGTCCACTTTCGCCGCTTCATTTCCATAATTCACATAAACTCTTGTTCCGTCCTCATAAGTCACTCTCACCACATCATCGGTCATATAAATATGCTCCGAAATAATAAGATTCTGCAGTCTCCCCAGCTCACTGTTCATCCGCCTGCAGGTTTCTGCCGCCGTATCCAGCCATGCTCCGTAATTGACCGAATACAGCTCGTCATAGTCCGTCTCCTTGAGTACGGAGTTTGCGGCGTATATCCACTTGAAATGAAGTCCCGCCCCATTCTCCACGCTCTTTAGAACCGCAGTTTCGTAATCATCGCTCAGGTTCAGTGCCTCTCCCGCATAAGGAACATATCCGTGAAGCACCATCCCGTAAAAAGGAACTTCCCTGTCTAAAATCTGATAGCCGTTAGAGAAAAAGGGAAGGTTGATCTCTTCCGTAAGACTGCCCCAGAGATAGGCATTGGCATTATCCCCCAAAAGGGAGAAACCGCTTTGCACCGCTCCCTCCAGCGCCGTCCTGTTCTTTTCTTCCGCCATCTGCCGGTCCGTGTAATTGCTTTGATACAGATCGGAATACAGTTCATAAGAAAGGGTTCCGGTATGGATTCCCGTGATTTTTTTCTTTGTCAGCATCCCGGTAAAATCCGACACGATCTTTTCCGTATAACAGGGACTGATCAGGTTTGCCAGGGTGCCATCCGACTCGCGGCTGGCAATCCCGTATCGGTTCACGGTGGCATTTGTATTGTCAAAATACTTTGGCGCATAGCGCATGGTACTGTACCCGTCAAAAAGCTTATCCCTGTACACATACTGGAAATCCGCCGTAAAGTACAGGTCTTTTCCCTCCATATCAGCGAGAAAGTCTGCCAGCCCGTAACCCTTTTCCTTCAGCCCTGACACTACCGAAAGCTTTGTAGCCGCTGTTCCCCGAAGCCCGCCGTTCATCCATCCGGAATACACCACATTAATATTTTCCACGCCCTGTTCCGCCAATTGCCCGGTGATCTCCTTTGCGTTATTGAACGTAGTCACCGCTTCTATGGCGTTATATTTGATTCCGAGAAATGTCTTGTCCTTATCTATTGCTCCGATGTATTCCACATAAAAGGGAATTCCGGTCTCCTCCGTCTTTTCCCCCAGTATCCCCTTTTTGATCAGGTAATCCCGATAGCATGCGGCCATGCCGGAATAATCCGCTTTCTCTCCGGTGAGGAAGGAATACCGTACCATATATTTCCCGCAAAACTCCGGCTCCGAATACAGGTAATAGCTGTTTGCTCCCACAATATCGTCCAGGGAGGTTTCACCATACTGCAGATAGGTAAAAGAGGGGTACACATTGTTGTAGCCCGTGGTTTTCCCTGACACCTCGGCATTGATGGATGCGTAGGCATCTCCCTCTTCGATTATGGCAAAAAGAGACTTATTTCCTTCTTTAATTCCATACACCGGCATTCGCACCGTATTTGCCGGATCTACCTGGCTTTGTACCCAGTTCATGCACAGCATGGTGGCATCCTGCCCGTACACACTGGCCTTGTAGGAGGAAACGGCAGTCTTTCCGTTGTTGAAGTCAATTAACGCCCCGCTTCCATCCGGCACGAAAAGATAGCCGTCATCCGACATGGACGCTCCGAAATAACGAAGCAGATCCATTCCAACCAGATAGTAACCGTCCGTGTCATAGGTTACTTCCTCCGGATCCACCCAGACCAGCAGATTATCTCCGTCCAGCTCATAGGTCACGGGAACCGTAAACCACTCCTTCTGGTCTCCGCCGCTGCCTCCGTTTTGCGCATCCAGCTCATAATCCGCCTCCGTGTAGCCCGCCTCCGTGAAATACTCCGCCAGTTCCTCCTTCAGGTAGTCTTTGACACCGCCCCGGAGTGTATATAAACCTGTATTTTCATCAAAGGAATAATTACGGTTCAACTTTTTCCTCTGGGCGTCCGACATTTTTTCCTGAAAGAAAAGCATCCTTTCCTCCGCGATCACCTCCGGCAGAAGCAGCCTGCTTCCCCCTTCTCCCATGGTATAAGTGACCCTTACACCGTTTTCCAGGTATTCCACCGTGAACTGCCCTTCCGCCACCGCATCGCTGTAGCTGTCCATAGTGCTCACCTGGGTGCTTTCATTGATGTAGGTAATGTTGACCTGTGATTTTAACACTCTCCGGTAATACCCTGAAGAGACAGCGTCCTGATCCGTATCTACGGGGTTGGAAAACCAGATTTCCCCGCTCTCTTTATCCACCACTGCAATTCCGGCCTCCGCCTCGTCAAAGTAAAGCTCCAGCGAATCGCTCTCCGCCACCTTCTTCATATCGGAGACGGCTGCAGTCGAAATGTCACCGTTACCGGCATTGGCCCTGACCGGAATCCCGGCGAACACAAGCACTCCGAGAAGAAAGCCCATTGCTGCTCTTTGTATTTGCTTTCTCATCCATCCCCCTCCTCTAACGAAACCGGATTTCCTTGTAAATCGTTGTCACAAAAACAATAATCTCGGAAATCACGTTAAAAAACAGAAGCCCGATAAACATTAAAATGCCCATCCCCAAAACAGTAATGATACAAGTGAAAACATTCTTCCAAAAACTATACTCATGGGTCATCATAGTCCCTGCAAACACCAGCACCGCTGCCCAGGCATATGCGATAAACCCAAACACATAGTAAAAGGTTCCCTCCTCCGCAGTGATGCAGTAGCTCACAAGCACCAGCGGCAGACGGATCAGCGCAACCGGAAACAGCGCATAGCCCATGGCAATGATAATGTCCTTCATCCGTCCTTTTCCGTCCATCAATGAAGTTGTGCACCAGTTTGCAACGCACCACAATCCGAACACCAGGAGCACTGTGAAAGCGTCTATCATCACGTTCACCTTTGACAGCCGATTGTCGTTAAACAGAAATGCCGTATCCAGTTTTTCCAGCGCCAGAGTGACGATGGTCAGCGCCACAAACGTCAGGGCCGCCGCAAGACTTCCGCGTTTCTCCCGCTTCAGATCCCAGAAGCCGTCAGCAGGATGAAAAATTACATGAAACACATACTTCAATGATTTTCCATATAACATCGAACTTCACCTACCCATTTCCTTACACGCAGCGCCTTTCTCACCAGCCACACCACAATTAAAAGAACCGCAAGAATTCCAACCGCTTTAGTGAGATACCGCTCCATCATCTCCTTGCGGTAATAGGAAAAAGCTTTCGTGTAATATTTTTTACTGTTTCCCAGTTCAAAACACTCCATGGCCTCTCTGTAGCTTCCTTCCGTCAGATAAGCCTTGCCGAGTCCCACGTAGGCCAGCTCGCTGTTGGAGTTTCGGCTGAGCACTGCCTGCCATTTTAAAGTTGCCCCGTCGGAATCGCCTATACTGTTAAGTCTTATGGCATCCAGAAGATTTCTTCCATACTCCGTGATGTCAAACACCAGAATGCTGTTTAGCAGATTATCCAACACATAGACACGGCTTTCATCCTCATTTAACCCGATGGCCACCGGCTTTTGAAAGTTGCCATCCTTGATCCCGCTGTGACCGAAGACAAAAAGAGAAACTCCGTCATTGTCGTAGGCGAAAATCTTGCCGTCTGTTTGATCCAGAATAAAATAACAGCCATAGTCCGTGGCCGCCACATCCACAAACGAGGACCAGTCCCAGCCATAGGTAACAGTTTCCAGATCTCCGATAATAGGATAATTTCCAAGCCGCCGCAGCACATCCGTCCCTGTGGGATTCAGGCGTCTTATGGCATCTGCTCCCGATTCCCTGTCCTCATTGGAAAGGTTATTGATAGTGGCGTAGATAAAATTGTCCCGATCCACAAAAATATTGCTGTACTCCGTGGGAACAATGGTTTCCATCCGCTCCTGCTGCGCCTCGCTGGAAAAATAATTTTTCCAGATATACTCAAAGGTGCTGACGCTCACTTCCGTGGCCCCCATGAAACCTTGGAACGCACCACTGCTGTCAAACTCCACCAGCCCCATATTTATTCCGTAGGCAATGACATAAATCCGACCCGCATTGTCCACCACAACCCTGGTGGGCGAATATTCCTGACTGTCCGCGATCAGTGTAGTCTCAGGTCTTCCGATCTCTCTTAAAAAACGGCCTTCTTCGTCAAATTCCGCCACCCTGCTGTTTCCCGTATCCGCCACATAAATGTGCCCGTCCTCCGTGGCAAAAATCCCCTGAGGCGACGAAAGCCCCGTAATCTCAAACCGGATATCCCCCTCCATGTCCGTTACCAGCACCCTGGAATTCCCGGTGTCGGCAATGTAAAGACACCCGTTTCCCACAAACATATCCTGAGGGTAGCTCAGCCTGCTGCCCAATTCTTTTTCCGCGATAGTCCTGCTGTAGAGATACGAGTGGGGCTCCTTTACCTCCTCGCCCCAATAGTTATAGGAGTAGGTATCATAAGGCATGCTTGCCTGCGCTGTAATTGTGGGGAACAACATGAATGCTGCTGCCATCATTCCCGTCAGCGCTCTTCGAAAACATTTTTTCCTCATTCTCTCCTCCCCCTTATTCCTTGATGCCGGAGGATGCCATAGTCTCAATAATATTGCTCTGGCAGAGCATAAACAGCACAATAGGCACCACCATCATGATCACCGTCACCGCCGCCGTCGCGCCTGAGCGGGAGATACCCGCCGCGGAAATCTGGCTTAACGCGTAGGATAAGGTTTTTAATTTTTCACTGTAAATGTAGTTGGAACCCTGCATATTCCACAGATCCTGAAAACAGAAAATGATCAGCGTCAGCCAGGCCGGTTTCACCTGCGGCATTGCAACCCGGAAAAATGTGGTGACTTCACCGGCCCCGTCAATCCGCGCTGCCTCCAGCAGCGCATCCGGAACCTGCTCCATAAACTGCTTCATGAGAAAAAGTCCCAGAGGTTTTGCAATGGCCGGCAAAATCAAGGATACATAGCTGTCCAGCCAGCCCATTTTGGACATTATCAGGTAGTTCGGTATGGCGGTCACCTGGGCGGAAAACATCAGCGCGGTGACTATCACGCCGAAAATAAGATTCCGTCCCGGGCATTTGTGCTTCGCCAGCGCATATGCACACATGCTGGCAATCAGGAGATGTCCGATCGTGCCCACAATGGTAATAAATACCGTGTTGAAGGCATATCTGGTAAAGGGCACCCAGGATTGGCTCATCAGGATAAACACATCATGAAAATTATCCATCGTAGGATTTTTTACCAAAAATTTCGGCGGAAAGACAAACAGCTCCTCCAGAGGCTTCAGGGAGTTGGAGACAGAGAGCACAATGGGCAGTCCCATAAAAACTCCCATCGCCGCCAGGAACAAAAAGCTTACCGCATCCCCGGCGTGGGAATGACTGGCCTTTGCCCGTTTTCTGTGTCTGAAATGGATATTTGACATATCAGCTTCCCACCTTTCCCAGAAATTTCTGTATCAGCTTGTTGCAGGCGATCATCACCACAAACAGCAGCGTTGCGATGGCGGAAGCATAGCCCATTTCGAAGCGCACACTGCCGTAATCCACAAGATGAGATACAACCGTATGCACACAGTATTTCACGCTGGGAAAGCCCGCCAGGGCTGCAATCTGGTCGTGAATGGCAAAGGACGCCGTCACCGTCATAACGGCACCGAACATGAGCTGCTCTTTCATTGCGGGGAGCGTGATGTACCACAATTCCTGGAAACGGTTCTTCACCCCGTCCATATAGCCTGCCTCATACAGGGATTTGTCCACATTCTGCAGTCCGGCGATAAAGGAAAGAAATCCGGTTCCCATGCTCATCCACAGCACCACCACAATACAGATGATCATGCAGTACTTATCATTTTCAAACCATAAAATTGCCTGGCTGGTAAGACCCAGCTTCATGAGCCAGCCGTTTGCAATGCCGTATATATCGCTGGAAAAAATGAACTTCCAGATAATATACGCCTGCCCCGATATGGTGGGCGCGTAGAATAAAAGCGTCATAAAAGCTCTTAATTTTGAATTTTTTATGTCATTTATCATCCAGGCGATAAACAGCGCCAGAAAGTATCCCACCGGTCCCGTAATAATGGCGAACACAAAGGTGTTCTTCACCGCAGTAAGAAAAATATCATCCGCAAAAAACAGGTCTATGTAATTCTGCAGACCTACAAACTTCGGCGGCTCCAGCACGTTAAAATAAGTAAAGCCAAGTCCGATGGAAATACATACCGGCAGCAGATAAAACAGGATAAACAACAGGCAGTACGGCGCCATCAAAAGATAGGGCGTCCTGTTGCGCCTGACCGCGCGAAAAAGTTCCCGCCGCTTTATTTTCCCGTATGCCAGAAGCAGCGGCAGCAAAGGCTTTTTTTCTTTCCTCTCCTCCATAAGGCCCCCTATCTTGTATTCAGACCGAACTCACGGCGCTTGCTGGTAATCTCATCATTGATGATATTCACAATATCCTGTAAAACCTCCCGCGGGTCTTCCTTGTCGTCGTACACTGTATAAAATGCGTTCTTTATGTTTCTTTCCAGATAATAGCTTCCCGGTATCTGCGGAATTGCCTTTACCCACTCCAGCTGTGCCGATAGCTGCCTGTAATCTGCCGCCGCCCAGGGCAGATTTTCCAGTGCCTCCAGATTCGCGGTGGCCACACGGCCCGCTACTCCCAGCACATTTTCAATCTCATTGCCGTAGTCAGTCTGCGTGTCTCCGCTCATCCACCATTTCAAAAATTCCCAGCCCTGATCCTGTTTTGTACTGGTAGCCATCAGAACGGACGCTGTCTCCCACGCGGATACGCTGTGATCGATGGTGCCGTCCTCCCTCTCATAGCCGGGAACCACTGTAAAACCCCACAGGCCCTTGATCTCCGGCGCAAAGACGGACAGATAGTTATAGTTTGTATAATCCCCGATTGCAAGAGGCATTTCACCTGTGCGGAACCGGTTTGCAAAATCGTAGGAGATTGGCATGTTATAATCACTGTAATTGCCGGACCACCGTTTAAACGCGGCAATGGCCTCCTCACTGTCCAGGGCGCTTGCAGTATCATCTTCGGTGTAATACCTGCCGCCCCACTGGTACAGGAACATGGCATAAGAGGTATAGTCCGGAATAATGCCCACATTCATATTCCTTTTCTGGATGACCGCCAGCGCGTCATAAAAATCATCCCAGGTTTCGGGTATATCCACTCCTAAGTCCGCCAGAATGTCCGCTCTGTAAAACATCACATGGAAGGACATTGTCTGGGGCAGGGCGTACACACCCCCGTTATAGGTGAACTGGGTCAGCGCATCCTCATAAAACCAATCCGCCACCTCATCAAAGTCAGAAAACCGGGTCAGATCCACCGCCGCATTGCGCAGAGCATAATTGACCGGCTCCACCCCCGCCACATTCAGCGCCACATCCGGACCTTCCCCGGCCAGCGTTGCGGACAAAAGCACGTCTTTATTCACAAGCTTAACATTTACCGCGATTCCTTTCTGAGGCACGAAATAGTTATCCACCAGGTCCTTGATCACCGTGGCCTGATCCCGCCCGCTGCCGGACTGGCTGGTAATTGCCGTAGAATCCGCGAGGATCCAGACCTCCAGCGCTTCCTCCTCGCTGTACACATTCCCTATACTGTCATAATCCTCCACAAAGCTGGCTGCAAACTGTTTTGCCTCATGGGCCAGAGACCGGAAAAACCCCGGTTTCACCTCCGGCAGTTCCGCTCCCGGCGCATTGACCAGAATGTAATCTATTTCCAGAGGCTGCTCTTTCATGGACAGCTCCCAGGAGCTCAGCGCCACAATATTGTCCTTAAATGCCGACCACTGCTTTGCAATCTTTTTGGGATTCTCCGTCATGATCTTAAGCTGGTTCACCAGATTTTCAATGGTGGCTGCCTGGCTTCCCCTGGAGCCTTCCGAGTATCTGTCCACCATCTCCTTAAGTTCCTGCATGACCACGTATTGCTCTTCCAGAATCCTGAGAGCCTCCGGCGTCTTTGTGTCCAGCTGATAATCCCGGAAGGTATCCGGTGAGCTGCCGATGACCATCAGAAGCTGTCGATAAGCACTGTTCAGATTTGCCACGCAGGCATCCGCCACTCTGAGAATCCGTGATAGCGAATCGTCCATGGCCACTTCAAAGGTGATGGAATGCTTTCCTTCCGTAAGATAAAACTCATAAGCCCCTCTTTCATCCCCCAGTGCAGTAATCTGCCAGGCATTTTTGTAATAGAACGAAAGCTGTGCCGCCTCCTGAAAGGGCACTTCCCCGTCAATGTAAAGAGACCGCACTACGGTAACGCCCTGGTTCACATTCTGACGGTACTTCACATCAAGCTCATAGAGTCCGTCACAGGGTACTTCAATCTCCCATGTGATCCATTGCCCGCATATCCGCCAGTTGGAACCACCGATGGTGTTGAGCTTTGTCTTTGCCGCGTCATAGGGCTCCGTCAGCGGAGATGTCCTGTCTGTGATGGGATAAAGAGTAGAATCGGACTTCCGGAAGGCCGTCTCCCCCTGAATCCTGACAGGATTCATCACCACTTTCTCACATCCCGCCGCCTGGTTCGCCGCGCGGTACTCCTCGTATGACGGAATATCCTTTTCCTGTGTCAGAATGATCTTTCCGACCACCATCGGCTCCTGGGTGGATTCCAGTGTTATGGTGTTGATCCCCTTCTCGAAGTAAAACTGTAAGGCCTCCCGGTAAAATCCTTCGCTGTCCTTCACATACACATCCATCCACTCCGGCGCTTCCCGCTGCTTCGGACGCACATCATTTCCCCGGACATCCGGCACAATCTCTCCTGCGCTCTCCCAGATGCGGGAAAATTCCAGATACTGCGCATTTGAATAGGGAACCTGACCGTTGATCATAAGGGTTCGGGCTATCTTGTTGTTTTTTCCCTCCACCGGATAATACACAAGCTCAAGATTATACAGTCCTGCCTCTTCTGCCGACACCTCATAGGTGATGCTGCCCTCCTCCAGAGTCATGGCGCAGGCATTGCCGAGACCTTCATAATCCTCCAGACGCTGAAACCCTTCCGTCGCCCGGGCAAAATCTCCGCCGTATATTACAATCTCCGTCTGCGGGTGTACCGCGTCCCCATGGCTCGAGAGATAAGCTTCATAAGAGTCTGCATCCTGTATCACCGAGAGCAGCGCATCATAATCAATCTCATCGCTCTTATGGGCCGTCTGTCCTTTTATGGAGCAAAACAGACCTGCAAGTATTCCTGTCAGAAACAGCCCTGTTACTATTTGCTTCTTCCTTCCCATATTCCACCTCTCCGCATTTTCTCCTTCACACAATCCCAAAGCGAGCATGTTCGCTTACGTCCGTGGAAGGCTTGTACGCCGCAAAGTTTGTAGATTCCTTGATCAAAAGCTTATAACCCAAAACCTTCTTTTTCTCACAGGGAAGTCCTTCCAGCAGCCGAAGCAGCATATTTCCCGCCGCTCTCCCCATCTCCCGAATGTCAAAGTCAAGGCTGGTGATAGCGGGATGGTATTCATTGAGTACCATACTGTTGTAAAAAGAAGCCACCCTTACATCCCGCGGCACCGTCACACCGATTTCCCTGAAATAATCAAGGAGTGACAGGCAGATACTGTCATCGCTACATATGATGCACTCCACCTGCTCCTTCAAAATGTCCAGCACTACCTTCTCCAACACATTCCTGTCCGCCGCATTCTCCGCAATGAGATGCCTTTCAATAGGAATGTTGTTTTCTCTGAGGGCCGCCAGGTAGCCGTCCCTGCGGTCCTGAGATACCATCTGGCGCAGATCCCCGCAGAGAAGCGCCATCCTGCGGGTTCCCATCTTGATCAGGTTATCCGTCAGGTCATGACAGCCGCCCCGCTGGTCCACATCCACCTGGTAAACCGATTCATCCTGGCAGTTTCCCGTCACCACAAAGGGCACCTGCTTTTCCTTCAGATACATTATGTCAGCCCAGTTTTCAAGAACCCGCGTCAGAATCACCCCGTCCACCTTATGACGCTTTATGATGTCGCGCAGCGCGCTGATGTCGTCTGAACGGGTCTTCACCAAAATAATGTTATAGTCCCGGATTACAAAGAAATCATAAAGGGTCATGATCATCCGTGTAAAATAGGGCAACTCGGCATAATCACCCTCCCCCGGTATTGTCACGCAGATGTTCATTGTCTTCTTATCCGAAAACTTCGATGTTCGGATATGCGGTGTTTTGCCGCTTTCCGCTATGTATTCCAGGATACGGCTTTTAGTCGCATCGCTCACTCTTCCCTTTCCTGATATTGCCCTTGAGACGGTGGAGGATGACATCCCAAGTTCCTCGGCAATTTCGGATATGCTCATTTTGTCACTTTCCATAATTTTTTCCCTTTTGACTATTCCAAATATTATTTAACGGTAACACATTCAAATGCACATTTCGTCCGAATTTACCTGGCTCTGAACAGTTACATTTTGCACAATTGCGCACACTTTAACCTATACCTTTATGATACAACATTGCGGGTTTGTGCGGAATTGGCAATAAAATACAAAGATTCCGAACCTGCTTCATCTCTTTCCGACAAGGCAGATGCCATTTTTCTTTGCGCAATAATTGTTTTGCGCACATTAAAAAAAGGCCAGCCTGAGC
>JAIDME010000172.1 GCA_029050705.1 Acetatifactor sp. | reverse complement strand
GGAAGCTGTAAGGTCACCTACCACAATGAGGCCGGAAAGAATACATACGGTGAGGGCGGAGCAAAGGTGTACCGCATGGAGCTGTACGAGGAAGGCGGCAGCAGTCATAAAGTGGAAGGCTTTTGTCTGGATGAGGAGTTGGCACGGAAGCTCAGAGAAGGCGGCATTTCAAAAATTGATGCTTACCTGAATTAGCGTTAAAAAAGATCCAAACGGAGGGAAAATGAGTAGATATTCTTATACTGACCAATACGGTTCATTTCGTATGCAAAAACCTGAATTTAACAGTTATCTGTATTTCCCGCTGGCAGGGGAGTCCGGCTTAAAGGCAAGTATTACACCCCTGCTGGGAGGAGACAGCAAGATAGACCAGAATACATTTCTGCTGGAGCCGGTGAGTGTGGAAAATCTGCACAATTCAAAGAGTACCCGCAATTTCTGGTGCGTTCTGGATGAGAAAAGGGCATGGTCTGCCACAGGCGCTTCTGCGGAGGCGGAGGCGCTTAAGGGGACGCCGGAGGAGGAAGAAAGCAGTCTTGATGCCGGTGTGATGTGGCACCGTGTAGAAAGGCAGTCAGAGAAGTATTCTCTTGTATCTGAGATTACTTCCTTTGTGCCCTGCGACGAACGTACATTTGAGGTCATGTCCGTGACTGTAAAAAACCCGGGAAAGGAACCGGTCAGCTTTACTCCTGTGGCGGCAATTCCCCTGTATGCCCGCTCGGCGGACAATATCAGGGATCACCGTCATGTCACATCCCTGCTCCACCGGATCAGTGTCAACCAGTGGGGAGTGGAAGTGACGCCTACCCTGACCTTTGATGAAAGAGGGCATAGGAAGAATGTTTTGTCTTATTTCGTGTACGGGGCGGATGATGAGGGCAGGGGACCGGAAAAGTGCTGTCCCAGGACAGAGGACTTCATCGGGGAGGGAGGCAGCTTTGCCAGACCCGGAGGGCTTTGGGTACTTGAGGACAACTGCTGGGTGACCGCCGGCCTCGAGACGGCCGGTGGGGAGGCGATAGGAGCCCTGGCTTTTCGGCGGAGAACCCTTGCACCGGGTGAAGAAGTTTCCTTTTGTATCTGTATGGGAATAACATCGTGTGATGACAGGGAAATGTTCCGCATGAGCCTGATGAAGGAATACGCATCACCCTCCGGGGCGGAAGCTGCTTTGGAGAAGGTACGAGGGGACTGGCGGGAAAAGATAAATGTCCGGTTTGAGACCGGAGATAAAGCTTTGGACGGATACCTTTACTGGGTGGCATTTCAGCCCGTTCTGCGTAGGATATACGGTTGTTCCTTCCTGCCCTATCATGACTACGGAAAGGGCGGCAGGGGCTGGCGGGATTTGTGGCAGGACTGTCTTGCCCTGCTGCTCATGGAGCCGGACGGAGTCAGGCAGATGCTGCTGGAAAATTACGGCGGCGTGCGCATGGACGGCACCAATGCCACCATTATCGGGCAAAAGCGGGGAGAGTTCCTTGCGGATCGCAACAATATTGTCCGGGTCTGGATGGACCACGGAGTCTGGCCGTTTATGACCACCTGTTTCTATATCATGCAGACAGGAGACCTTCCTGTTTTTAACGAGCAGGTGTCCTATTTTAAGGACAGGCAGATCTGCCGCGGCGAGGACAGAGATGAACAGTGGAATCCGGAGCAGGGAACACTGCAGATGAGTCCCGGAGGGGTTGTAAAGGGCACGGTGCTGGAGCACATTCTGCTGCAGAACATTACCGCTTTTTATGATGTGGGCGAACACAACCATATCCGGCTCAGGGGCGCGGACTGGAATGACGCCTATGATATGGCGTCGGAGAACGGTGAGAGCGTGGCCTTTACGGCGGCCTATGCAGGCAATCTGGACCAGCTTGCGGAGCTGACGGAACGCTACGCCGCCACAGTATCGGAGACCATGGAATTTCAGCAGGAAATAGTATGCCTGCTGCAGGACAGGGCTGAAATTTATGATTCTGTGGTAAAAAAGCAGGAATTTATAAGGGAATACTACAATTCCTGCAGACATGAGCTGAGGGGAGAGAAGCGGAAGGTTTCCCTTGCACAGGTGGCAAAGACGCTGCGCGGTATGGCAGACTGGCTTAAAAGACATATCAGGATGACGGAGTGGCTGGAAACGCCTGAGGGCGGGTTTTACAACGGCTATTATGACAATCATAAAAACAGACTTGAGGGAAGCTTCCCGGGCGGAACCCGAATGACGCTGACCAGCCAGGTATTTCCCATCATGTCGGACACGGCTACGGAAGAGCAGGTGGGACGGATTGCGGAGGCAGCGGACAGACTGCTGTACGAGCCGAAGCTTGGCGGATATAAGCTGAACACGGATTTTGGTGAAGTCAAGGATGACATGGGGAGAGCCTTCGGCTTTGCCTATGGACACAAGGAGAATGGGGCAGTCTTTTCGCATATGGCTGTCATGTATGGCAACGCTCTGCTGCAGAGAGGGTTTGTGCGGGAAGGATATAAGGCCCTGGACGCCCTGTACAGGCAGGCGTCTGACTTTGAGCACAGCCGCATTTATCCGGGACTGCCGGAGTATTTCGATGACAGGGGGAGGGGGATGTACCCCTATCTCACAGGCTCGGCAAGCTGGCTGCTGATGACTATGGTGACGGAAGTTTGCGGTGTCAGGGGCATCTACGGGGATTTAAGTTTGCAGCCCAGGCTGGTGAGGAAACTGCTGGATGAGAACTGCAGGATGGACATCCGCCTGCATTTTGCAGGAGTGCCTCTGCACATCCGCTTTCAGGCGCAGGAGGAGCAGGATGTTTACACGGAAGTAAAGAGTGTGACTCTGGACGGGGAAGCTGTAAGCGGGAACATAATTCCCAGAGATGTGCTGCAGAGTGTGAGAACGGAGCGGGAGATTCTTATACAAGTGTGAAGGAAATCACTAAGCTCGAAGAGGCCTCGCCAAATGATTTCACGCTCTGCAAAGCAGAGTTTCTTCCAGGATGTTTGAGCCGCGGCTGGCGGAGGGGAGTAAGCGTATGTTTGACAAAATGGATAAGTATCATCTGGTCTGGGCGGATGAGTTTGATTACGAGGGAAAACTGGACCCCGAGAGGTGGAATTATGACGTAGGAGAAAAGTGGTTCAACAACGAAGCCCAGGCTTACACTGATCATCCGGAAAATTCCTTTGTGAGGGATGGAAAGCTGATAATACGGGTGCTGAAGGAAAAATACGGAGCGGCGGATTACACCTCCGCAAGGCTGACTACATGGGAGAGGCAGTCCTGGCAGTACGGATATTTTGAGATTCGGGCCAAACTGCCGGACGGCGTGGGGGCGTGGCCCGCATTCTGGTTTATGCCTGATTCCCACAGGCAAGGGGTTCACTGGCCTCTCTGCGGTGAGATTGATATGATGGAACACACTCATGTGCATAAAGGCGATCTGGTATACAGTCTTCATTCCTTAAATCACAATCACACCAGAAATGATGTGAAACAGTACAGCACAAGCGTGCACAGAGAGGGCCTGTTCGAGGAATTTCATCTGTACGGCATGGAGTGGACACCGGAATATGTGGAGTACTTCTTTGATGGAGAGAGTGTCTGTAAGTACTGTAAGACGGATGACAGGGAGGACAGGACGGAGAAATCCTGGCCTTATGACCAGCCATTTTACATGATTTTAAACATTGCCGCAGGGGGCTTTATGGGCGGACCGATCCGGGAGGAGGATATGCCTTACACTATGGAAATCGACTATGTGAGGGTTTACCAAAAATAATAGCGGAGCAGGAAGGCGGAATATCATCATGAACAATATCAAAGTGTTTGTCACTGATAAGAGGAAAGAGAAATATTGGGAGGAGCAGTCTGCCGGAACTCGTCCCCAGGATGATTTTATCCATGTCATAAAGGTTTATCCTGAGCTGCAGGAGCAGGCTCTGGAAGGGTTCGGAGGGGCATTCACCGAGGCAGCAGCCGTGTGCTTTGACAGCCTTACGGAAGAGGCTAAACAGGAGTTTCTGGCGGGATGCTTCGGAGAAAGCGGTCTTAAGTATAATCTGGGACGAATCCATATGAACAGCTGTGACTTTTCTCTGGGAAATTATGCTTATATAGAGGAAGGCGATACAGATCTGCATACTTTCGACATTGCCCACGACAGAAAACAGATAATCCCACTGGTAAAGAAGGCTATGGAGTGCCACGGAGGGGAGGAACTGTCGCTGCTTGTTTCCCCCTGGTCGCCTCCTGCGTTCATGAAGACCAACGGGGAGATGAACCACGGCGGAAAGCTGAAGGAGGAATATTACGGGCTTTGGGCGGACTATTACGTCAGGTTTCTGGAGGAAGTCAGGAAGGAAGGGCTGAATATCCGGTATCTCACGATCCAGAACGAGCCGGAGGCGGTACAGACCTGGGACTCCTGCATCTATACCGCGGAGGAGGAAGGAGTTTTTGCGGTACAGTACCTGATTCCCGCATTGAAAAAAGCGGGTCTGGATGACATAGAGGTGTTTATCTGGGATCACAATAAGGAGAATATGTATGACAGGGCCAGGGGCAGCTTCGGGGTTCAGGGCTGCAGAGAGAATGTCAGCGGCGTGGCTATGCACTGGTATACGGGGGACCATTTTGACGGCATACGGGCAGTAAAAAAGGCGTTCCCGGAAAAGAAGGTATTTTTCACGGAAGGCTGTGTGGAGTATTCACGTTTCGCGGACTCCGGAGAGATTCAAAAAGCGGAGATGTATGCCCATGACATGCTGGGGAATTTTAAGGCTGGTGTGGAGGCATTCTTTGACTGGAACCTGCTGCTGAGTGCGGAGGGAGGCCCCAATCATGTGGGCAATTTCTGTGCCGCTCCCATTATGTGTGACGGCAGGGGCAGTATTGAGAAGAGACTTTCCTATTATTACATCGGTCAGTTCAGCAGATACATAGAGCGCGGAGCACGACAGGTTATGAACACCTGTTATTCAGACACCCTGGAGACGGTGGCGTTTGTAAATCCGGACGAAAGCCGCGTTGTGGTCATCCTGAACAGAGGAGAGAAGGATATGCCGGTGTATCTGTGCGAGAACGGGCAGGGGACAGCGCTTCAGGTGGATGCCCATACCATCAGGACCGTTGTATATAACAAATAAGGCTATGTGTTCACAACTCGCAGGATAGTCACGCTCCAGACGGGATTTATTCCTGTTCGGACACGCTTTCGCTCGGATGAACAGCGTAACAGCACAGAAACAATTCCCGTCTGAAGCTGAATCATGCAAGTGTGTGAAAAGAAGAGATATAATATACAATTATACACAATATAAAATATATTGATTTTACTTATATAGAGGGATATGATATGCTATGTAAGGAAGCAGCGGGCGGAAGGATTGCTTTCCGTCCGTTTTATTGTCCATGTATTGGGACATCTGTCATTGGAACGCCTAAAGCGGCAGTTGAACAGGTGGTCTGTACTATGGGCGCGGCGGGCATGGAAAATCTTCCCTGCTCGAATCATGACATAAATGGAGGAAAAGATATGGTTAAAGCTATTGTAGGCGCCAACTGGGGCGATGAGGGAAAGGGCAAGATTACCGATATGATGGCGCAGAAGGCGGATATTGTAGTGCGCTTCCAGGGAGGGGCAAACGCAGGGCATACGATCGTAAACAACTACGGAAAGTTTGCGCTGCACACCCTGCCGTCCGGCGTGTTTTACAGTCATACCACCAGTGTCATCGGAAACGGGGTCGCACTGAATATTCCGCTTCTGTTTAAGGAACTTCAGTCCATTGTGGAGAGGGGAGTTCCCGCACCGAAGCTTCTGATATCCAACAGAGCCCAGATAGTGATGCCCTATCACATTTTATTTGACCAGTATGAGGAGGAAAGGCTGGGGGGCAAGTCCTTCGGCTCCACCAAATCAGGTATTGCGCCCTTTTACTCTGACAAATATGCAAAGATCGGTTTTCAGGTCAGTGAGCTTTTTGATGAGGAACTGTTGAAGGAGAAGGTTGAGCGCGTCTGTGAGATGAAGAACGTGCTTTTGGAGCATCTGTATCACAAGCCCCTCATTGACGCAGAGGAGCTTCTGGAGACATTGCACGGGTACAGGGAAATGGCGGCTCCCTATGTGGGGGATGTGTCCGCATTTCTGGACAAGGCACTTAAGGAGGGAAAGACCGTGCTGCTGGAGGGGCAGCTTGGCACTCTGAAGGATCCGGACCACGGTATTTATCCCATGGTAACTTCCTCCTCCACACTTGCAGCCTACGGAGCGGTTGGCGCGGGGCTGCCGCCTCATGAGATCAAACAGATTGTTACGGTCTGCAAGGCATATTCTTCTGCGGTAGGAGCGGGGGCATTTGTCTCGGAGCTCTTTGGCGACGAGGCGGAAGAACTGCGCCGCAGGGGCGGTGACGGCGGAGAGTATGGCGCTACCACCGGAAGACCCCGGCGTGTGGGCTGGTTTGACTGTGTTGCTTCCAGGTACGGGTGCCGTCTGCAGGGCACTACGGATGTGGCTTTTACGGTTCTGGATGTACTGGGCTATCTGGATGAGATTCCTGTCTGTGTGGGCTATGAGATTGACGGACAGGTCACCACGGAGTTTCCGGTTACGGCTAAGCTGGAGAAGGCCAAGCCTGTGCTGGAAAAGCTGCCCGGCTGGAAGACTGAGATCCGCGGCATCAAAAAGTATGAGGACCTGCCGGAAAACTGCCGGAATTACATCGAATTTATTGAGAAACGGATAGGGTATCCCATCACCATGGTCAGCAACGGACCCGGCAGGGACGATATTATTTACAGAGAAAGTGCATTGGCATGATAAGTAATCTGGAATATTACAAGGTGTTCTATTATACGGCGAAATGCGGCAGCGTCACGGGAGCTGCCGCTTTGCTGTCCATATCCCAGCCGGCTGTGAGCCAGTCCATACGGCAGCTGGAAAAGAATCTGGGAGTTACCCTGTTTGGCAGGGCGTCCAGAGGAGTGAAGCTTACCACGGAGGGAGAGCTTCTGTATTCGTATGTGGCAAAGGGATATGAGCAGATTGAGATCGGGGTTGAAAAGGTACGGCAGATGCGGAATCTGGAGCTGGGAGAGGTACGCATCGGAGCAAGCGATATGACGTTAAAGTTTTACCTGCTGCCCTTTCTGGAAAAATTCCATGAGCGGTATCCCGACATCAAAGTCTTTGTCACCAACGGGCCTACGCCGGAGACGCTGAAGGCCCTTGGGGAGGGCAGAATTGATTTCGGAGTGGTCAGCACACCCTTTGAGGTTTCGGATGACATAAAGGCCATGCCGGTGCGTGAAATCGAGGATGTGTTTGTGGCGGGCAGGCGGTTCCTGCCATACAAAAACAGGATGCTGGACTTTAAGGAGCTGGAAAAGCTGCCCATGATCTTTCTGGAAAACAATACCAGCAGCAGAAGCTATATGGATGAGTTTTTAAGGGAGAACGGAGTCGTATTGCAGCCAGAATTTGAACTTGCCACAAGCGACATGATCGTGCAGTTTGCTTTGAGGAGCTTAGGGATAGGATGTGTGGTCAGGGAGTTTGCCGGAGAGGCGCTGGAGTCCGGTCTGCTGTTCGAACTCAGGTTTAATAAGATGATACCAAAGAGGAGCTTCTGCCTGGTACAGAGCCGCAAGGCGGTGATGCCCGCGGCTGCGGAAAAGCTGCTGGAGATAATGCAATACAGAGAAATTTAGTCCTTCTTTTGCTCTTCCTCTGCATTGCCGCCCAGGTCAAAGTCCGCAAAGGTGTGTTTCTGCGTCAGCTTGCCGTACATCCAGGTGTAGACCCAGATGAGGATGGGGATGACGATGGTGGCGTAGAGACACATCCGGAACAGATGCCCGGAGGCGGAACTGTCTGCAATGGCGGCGATGAGAGCCGCAATATACATAAGAACCAGCAGGACAATGCCGATAATGGCAACCACCTGTTTGGAGGTCATTTTTTTCCCGGAATTTGGAGTCCGGCTGCTCTGTGCTTCTTTAACTTTTATATCTTCTTTCATAAAGTCGATTCTCCGCATTCTGCCGCCATTTGGCGGCATATATTTTGAAACTTCATCACAGCAAGAATTTTAGCATGTTTTTCGGACAATGTCAAAATTACCGGGTTGAAAGTTTTGCCTGCCTGTGGTAAGCTTTCACTGTAATACCTATTAAAATGATAGGATATGAGCGGGGAAGAGAGGCAGGCAGTAAACATGACACTTACACAATTGGCTTATGTGGTAAAAATTGCAGATACGAAATCAATGAACAAAGCGGCGGCAGAGCTGTTTGTATCACAGCCTGCATTGTCCGGTGCGGTCAGGGATCTGGAAGATGAACTGCATATAGAATTGTTTATGCGCACGAACCGCGGGATTGTGGTTACAACGGAAGGGGAAGAGTTTTTAAGCTATGCCAGGCAGATGGTGGAACTGAATAAGCTGATCAGTGAGAGATATGTGGAACATAAGCAGGCAAAGAAGAAGTTCAGTGTATCCATGCAGCATTATTCCTTTGCAGTGGAGGCTTTTATAGAATTAGGCAGTCAGCTTTCCGTGGGTGAATTTGAGCTGGCGGTACACGAGACAAAAACCCATGAGGTAATTGACAATGTAAGAAATTACAGAAGTGAGATCGGCGTGCTCTATGTGGATGATTTTAATGAAAAAGTGCTGAAAAAGATATTTGCTGAAAATGAACTGGAGTTTTTCCCGCTCTTTGTGTGCGGGGTATCTGTGTACCTGAGCAAAAATCATCCGCTGGCGGGGCAGAAGAGGATTAAGTTTGAGGAGTTGAAAGACTATCCATGCCTGTCATTTGAGCAGGGGGAAAAGAATTCCTTTTATTTTGCGGAAGAAGTATTGAGTACTCTGGATTATAAGCAGACGATCAAGACGGACGACAGGGCTACCATGCTGAATCTGATGGTTGGCATGCAGGGCTATACTTTATGTTCGGGAATCATATGTGAGGAACTAAACGGCGGTAACTTCGTGTCCGTGCCCCTGGATACGGAAGACACTATGACTATTGGATATGTGAAGCGCAAAAATATGCCCCTTAGCCTTCTCGGACAGAAATATATTGAGATATTAAAAAAATACGGCATGAAATAATTTCTATATATAGTATTCACAGGAGTCCGGCTGTCCATCTATGACATCCTGTAAAGTAATGCCGTTCAGGTAATCAAGGACAACACGATATAACCCTTCGTATATCGGAAGGGTAAGGCAGGAATCACATTTTTCACAAAGGTTTGGGGAATTGTCCATACAGCTTACAGGAGCCAGACTTCCCTCTGCGCTCTCAAGGATTTCCCTCACCGTGATCTCGGAAGGCGCCTTTGCAAGCCGGTATCCCCCCATATGTCCTTTGTTGGCATTCAGCAGATTGCCTCTGTTTAAAAAGGGGATAATCTGCTCCAGGTATTTTTTGGAAATATTCTGCCGGTCAGAAATGTCCTTCAGGGCAATAAAGCCCTCATTGTAATGCTGGGCGAGGTCGATCATCATACGGAATGAGTATCGCCCTTTCGTTGAGATTTTCAAAGCGGTTCCCTCCTCTAAAGCCTATTTTACCACAGGAAATATAGGTGTTCAAGCAGTTCAGGTTATAAGAGATGCTGATAACTGCTTCTAAGAAGAATGTAATACCGAAGTCGGGCTGCACAAGGTATAATTACCTTATTAATGACCTAATTCTGAGGCAGGAAACGGGAGATTTTCAGAGCCATGCGGCCGGAAAACGGAAAGGAAGGATCGAATATATGGATTATGGATTTTCAACAAAATGTATCTACGGAAACGGGAAGGATTATGATAAGGACAAGACCGGTGCCATCAGTTTTCCGATATACCAGACGGCCACCTATGCGCACCCGGCCGTGGGACAGAGTACAGGTTTTGACTACAGCCGCCTGCAGAACCCTACAAGGCAGCAGGTGGAACAGGTGGTGGCGGCCCTTGAGGGAGGGGTGGACGCGCTGGCGTTTGCGTCAGGAATGGCGGCCATTACGGCGATGATGGAATTGTTCCGGCCGGGAGATCATCTGATCACGGACGCTGACCTGTACGGCGGGAGCATCAGACTTTTCGATCATGTCAGCGAGAAAAACGGAATCACTTTCAGCCATATTGACTGCGCTTCGGAGGATATTGAACCTTATGTAAAAGAGAATACGAAGGCAATCTATATCGAGACGCCCACAAACCCCATGATGAACGTCATTGATATCCGTAAAGTGTCTGATATTGCAAAACGGCACGGCCTTTTATTGATCGTTGACAATACGTTTATGTCTCCCTATTTTCAGAAACCGTTCGAGCTTGGCGCGGACATAATCATTCACAGCGGCACAAAGTTTCTGGGCGGACATAATGACACACTGTCCGGATTTATCGTGACAAATTCCCGGGAAATCTCGGACCGGCTGAGATTCCTGATCAAGACGGTGGGCTCAGGGCTTGCACCTTTTGACAGCTGGCTGATATTGCGGGGTATTAAGACGCTGCCGCTGCGGATGGAGAAAGCGCAGGAAAACGCAAGGGCTATTGTGGAGTTTTTACTGCGGAAAACACAGGTTCTGAAGGTATATTATCCGGGGATAGAAGGAACAAAAGGCTATGAAATCTGTCGGTCACAGGCAAGCGGGTTTGGCAGTATGCTTACCTTTGAAGTGGAGAGCAAGGAGCTGGCATTACATATCCTGAAATCAACAAAGCTGATTCCGTTTGCGGAAAGCCTTGGCGGAACGGAGACGCTGCTCACCTATCCGGCGACCCAGACACATGCGGATGTACCGGAACATATCCGCATCAAAAACGGGATTACGGACAGAGTACTTCGGCTGTCAGCCGGGATAGAGGATAAAAACGATTTGACAGCTGACCTGGAGCAGGCGTTTTCTTCTTTCGGATGATGAGCCATACATGAGTAAAGGATAAGCCTACGGCTGCCGGAAGATAACAGACAATAGCAAGGAGCGGGAATAATGCGGGAAGAAAATATACAGTTTGATAAAGTGACAGAACGAAAAAATACGGACTGCCTGAAGTATGACTTTGCTGTGAGACGGGGAATGCCGGAAGGAGTACTGCCGCTTTGGGTGGCGGACATGGACTTTATGACATCAAAAAAAATACTCGACGCGATAGAAGCAAGAGTACGGCACGGGATTTTCGGTTATACCGAGAGCGGTGAGGAGTACTTTGAAGCTGTGTCCGGATGGATGAAAAAGCGTCACGGCTGGGAGGTGCAGCATGACTGGCTGGTAAAGACGCCGGGTATAGTATTTGCGCTTGCCATGGCAGTGAAGGCATATTCCAATGCAGGGGATGGGGTGCTGATCCAGCGGCCCGTATACTATCCTTTCACAGAGGTGATTGAGGATAACGGCAGAAAGGTGGTCAGCAATGACCTGGTGCTTTCAGAAGACGGAAAATATCATATTGATTTTGAGGATTTTGAAAGAAAGATTGCGGAGAACCGGATCCCGCTGTTTATACTCTGCAGTCCCCACAATCCCGTAGGCAGGGTCTGGACGAAAGAGGAGCTTATGCGGATGGGAGAAATCTGCGAAAAGTACAATGTGACTGTTGTGAGTGATGAGATACACGAGGATTTTGTGTTCGGAGACAGGAAGCATTGCGTATTTGCAGACCTGAAAAAGGAATTTTCGGAGATGTCCATCACCTGTACTTCCCCCGGCAAAACATTTAACCTGGCAGGGCTGCAGGTTTCCAATATCTTTATACCAAATCCCAGGCTTCGCGTGCAGTTTAAAAGGCAGATTGCCGCGGCAGGGTACAGTCAGCTGAATACGATTGGCCTTACTGCCTGTGAAGCGGCATACCGTTACGGGGATGAGTGGTATGAGGCGATGATGGAATACGTTGCCGGAAATATAGATTTTATGGGGGATTATATAAAGACGGAGCTTCCCATGCTCAGGATGACAGAGCCGGAGGGGACTTATCTGGTGTGGGTGGATTTCAGAGGACTGGGATTACCGGAAGAGAAGCTGGAGGAGCTGATCGTGAAGAAAGCGAACCTGTGGCTGGACAGCGGCGCCATATTCGGCAAAACGGGGGCCGGGTTTCAGCGGTTTAATGTGGCATGTCCCAGGAGTATACTAAAGCAGGCGCTGGAGCAGCTGAAGGCAGCTATAAGAGAAAGTAATAACCAGTTCTAAGAAACACATTGTTTATTTTGAGAAAATAGAATTGACAACAGGGCAGAGGGCAGATATAATTGCGTTATAACAAAACATATAAAGCCTATGAAAATAATAGGTAAAAAACAGAAAGACCAAAACATAAATGAATGAGGAGGAAAATATTATGTCAGAAATCAGGGAAAGTGCATTGGAATTAATCGGAGGAACACCGTTGCTTAAGCTTAACCGCTACAGTGAAAGGGCAGGTGTGAAAGAGGCAACTATTCTGGCGAAGCTAGAGTATCTCAACCCGGCCGGTTCGGTAAAGGACAGAATCGCATTGGCAATGATCGAGGATGCCGAGAAGAGCGGAAAGCTGAAGCCGGGGGCTACGATCATTGAGCCTACAAGCGGCAATACGGGGATCGGGCTGGCAGCAGTGGCAGCGGCGAAGGGATATAAAGCAATTCTCACTCTTCCTGATACCATGAGTGTGGAGCGGAGGAATCTTCTGAAAGCATATGGCGCAGAGCTTGTATTAACCGAAGGCGCAAAGGGCATGAAGGGGGCCATTGCAAAAGCGGAGGAGCTTGAGAAGGAGATTGACGGGGCAGTCATTCTCGGACAGTTTGTGAATCCTGCAAATCCTGCCGTACATAAGGCTACAACGGGGCCGGAAATCTGGAAGCAGACAGACGGCAAAGTCGATATCTTTGTGGCGGGCGTCGGCACAGGCGGTACTGTCACCGGCGTGGGAGAATATTTAAAGGAGCAGAATCCGAATATTAAGGTGATAGCAGTAGAGCCCACCGCAAGCCCGGTTCTTTCCAAAGGAACCTCCGGCCCTCACAAAATACAGGGAATCGGAGCAGGCTTTGTTCCGGAGGTTTTGAACACTGATATTTATGATGAAATTATCACGATTGAAAATGAAGACGCATTTGCGGAAGGAAGAGCATTTGCGTTAAGCGAAGGAATCCTTGTGGGTATTTCTTCCGGGGCGGCGCTGAAGGCAGCGGCAATTTTGGCGGCACGCCCTGAGAATAAGGGAAAAACCATAGTGGCACTGCTTCCGGATTCCGGTGACAGGTATCTGTCTACTCCACTGTTTTCCAACAACTGAAGAGCAACCGGCGGTTTTGTTGAACGTATGACGGAACCGCCGGTTTTTTATGGTTTTAAAACGGAACAGTTCAGGCTTCATATAGATATTTGCAGCAAAGTATGGTATGATAACCTTATTGTGGATTAGGAAACATGATGCGGATGAGGTGAAATGTGATGACAATGGATGAACTGAAGCCGAAGCAGAGCGCTTATATCTGCTCCGTGGGAGGAAGCGGCGAGCTCAGGCATCATTTGCTGGATATGGGACTGACCCCCAGAACAGAGGTGACTCTTCAGAAGATTGCGCCCATGGGAGACCCTGTGCAGATTGAACTGAGAGGCTATGAACTGACTCTGCGGCTTGAAGAAGCACGAAAGATTGAGATTGAGGATATTCATCAGAAAGCGGTAAAGCCTTCCGCAGAACGGCGGACGATGTCTGTGGCGCATCCGGGCGTGGGTGAGCTTGGCAGGGCCAAAAGCTATCATGTCCATGATGCAGGCAGTGAAATCCCCAAAGGAGAAAAACTTATGTTTGCGCTGGCCGGCAACCAGAATTGCGGCAAAACCACATTGTTCAACCAGCTTACCGGCGCAAATCAGCATGTGGGAAATTTCCCCGGGGTGACGGTTGACCGCAAGGACGGCACCATCCGTAATCATCCGGAAGCGACTGTAACGGATCTGCCGGGAATTTATTCTCTTTCTCCCTACTCCAGCGAAGAGATCGTGACAAGGGACTTTTTGATGAATGCCCGGCCGGATGGAATTATCAACATTATAGACGCTACCAACATGGAGCGGAACCTGTATCTCACCATGCAGATCATGGAGCTTGGGATTCCCATGGTTCTGGCGCTGAATATGATGGATGAGGTCCGGGCCAACGGCGGTTCCGTAAGGGTGAACGAACTTGAGGAAATCCTTGGGGTGCCTGTGGTCCCGATTTCCGCAGCTAAAAATGAGGGCATTGAAGAATTGATCGACCATGCGATCCATGTGGCAAGACACAGGGAAGCCCCGGGGAGGGTTGATTTCTGCTCGTCGGGCAGTGATGAGCATGACCCTGTGGGCGCAGTGCACCGCTGCATTCATGCGGCAATACATGCGTTGGAGCATGATGCGAAGGAAAAAGGATTGCCGGTTCGTTTTGCAGCCACAAAGCTGGTGGAAAAGGATCATTTGATCGCGGAAAAGCTGTGTCTTTCTCCGGAAAAGGAAGAGGCATTTAAACACTTAATATCTGTCATGGAAGCAGAGACGGGGCTGGACAGGGAAGCTGCTCTGGCAAATATGAGGTTTTCGTTTATTGAATCTCTGTGTGACAAAACCGTGGTACGTCCTCATGAAAGCAGGGAACATAAACGAAGCATGGCAATAGACAGGGTTTTGACCGGAAAATACACGGCAATCCCGTGTTTTATAGGCATCCTGGCTTTTGTGTTTGCCATGACATTTAATTTTATAGGGGCGGCTCTTTCTGATCTGATGAGCATGGGCGTTGACGCAGTGACGGCGCTGTTTGACAGACTGCTTACAACTGCAGAGGTGAATCCGGTGGTCCGCTCCCTTGTCATTGACGGTATC